>CAZLRL010000202.1:0-5708 GCA_964561645.1 uncultured Desulfobacterales bacterium | reverse complement strand
AGCGGGGTCTTGACCCGATCCTCGGACTCCAGCACCGGAAAGCCGAAGCGCCCCCGCCCGCACAGCAGCACCGTGTCCTCGTTTATGACCCGCATGATGCGGTTGTCCACCGTGTGTACCGTGTAATGGCAGCCGCCGCCGCAGAAGGAGCAGACCATCTCTGTCTGCTGCCCTTCCCAGGAGCGGGCCCGGTACTTGAAAACCTTGTTGATCAGGGCCCCCACCGGGCAAATGTCCACGCAGGAGCCGCAAAACTCGCAGTCCAGGGGCACCCGTCCCGACCCCAGCTCGGTGAAGTAGCCCCGGTCCATGAAATTGATGGCCATGGCCCCGACGTGGTCCCGGCAGATGCGCACACAGCGGCCGCAGGTGATGCAGCGGTCCGGGTGCCGTTCGATCAGCCGGGAAACGTAGTCGATGTTGGGGGGCAGCTTGATGGCCTCATAGTCCACTTCGCCGATCCCCAGGGCGTGGGTGAGCTCCTGGAGCTCACACTCGCCGCCCTTGTCGCAGATGGGGCATTCCAGGGCGTGGTTGATGAGGACCAGCTTCATCAACTCCTGGCGGACGGCCAGGACCCGCTCCGAATTGGTGACCACCTCCTGGCCTTCGGCCACAGTGGTGACGCAGGCGGGAAGCGGCCGGGGCGGCCCGGGCTTCACTTCCACCACGCAGATGCGGCAGGAACCGATGGGCTTCAGGGCCGGATGATAGCAGAGGTAGGGGATGAAAATGCCGTTCTCCTGGGCTACCTCGAGGATGGTTTTCCCTGCTTCCGCCTGAATGGCCCGGCCGTCAATGGTGAGGTTAACCATAATTCTTTCCTGTATTGATTGCCTTTGAGCTATCGGCTATCGGCTATCAGCTGTCAGTGCTCAGCAGTTAGCAGTCAGCTTTCATTTTTTATGTAGGGTGGGCACTGCCCACCAATTTTTTCCCTTAAGTTTCATCAGTTCCTAAGCTCCTGCTTGGGGAACGTAGGAAAAATTAGTTTGTCATCATTAAGGAAATTTTATGCTTTTAACGATAAAGTATTCTTTCCCTTTTAAAGTTGTTTTTTTTGCGGTTAACTCAACAACAGAACCGACATTAATATGAATCTGAGTTTTACTATCTAATGCTCCATGAATAAATTTCATAGTATCGATTACAAATAATTTATCTTTAATGTTCAGTTAACGTTATAATAATAGAATTATTTACTATTTTCTCAAGTTCATCAGGCCCAGATTCGAAACCAGAAATTGTTCCTCTATATTTTTTATCAGTTATATTACATGATAAAGTAATAAATATTAAAAATACTTAAAATTATATAGAATCTTGAATTAATGAAAATATTCATTATATTCACATCTGATGTAAGTTTATATGGTGCGAACTGCGCACCGTCCTCTATTTTCTGGCGCGCGGTGCGCGCCCTACATCCTACATTCTCAAAATGACCTAGAACTGGCCCCAACCATCAGTCACCTATCGAAAAAAGAAAACCGAAAACCCGGCGGGCGGGGACGCCCGCCCTACCTGTCCACGTCCGCCAGCACGATGTCCATGGTGCCGATGAGCGCGATGAGGTCCGACAGCAGGCGGCCCGTAGACAATTTCCCCAGGGAATTGAGCACCACAAACGACGGCGCCCTGATTTTCACCCGGAAGGGCTGGGCCGAACCGTCGCTGACGATATACCAGCCCATCTCGCCCTTGGGCGCCTCGATGGCCGAATAAACCTCGCCCGCGGGCGGCCGGATGCCCTCCTGGATAAGCTTGAAATGGCTGATAAGCGCCGCGATATCGTTGTAAACCTTTTCTTTCGGGGGCAGACTGATTCTCGGATCGTCCACCTTGAACTCCCCTGCGGGCAGCTTCTCCAGGGCCTGGCGCAAAATCCGGTTGCTCTGCAGCATCTCCTGCATGCGCACCAGGTAGCGGGAGTAGGTGTCCCCCTCCTTGGTCCCCAACGGCACCTCAAAATCAAAATCCTCGTAGCTGGAATAGGGGTTGTCCCGCCTGAGATCCCAATCCACGCCCGAGCCCCGGGCCATGGGGCCGGACCAGCCCCAATCCAGGGCCTCCTCCGCGCTCATGGTGCCCACCCCGATGGTGCGGTCCTTCCAAATTTCGTTCAGGGTGAGCAGGTTGTCGTAGTCCTTCCACTTTTCGGGGAATTCCCTGACGAATTCCATGGCCTGGGCCACGAAACCCTCGGGCAGATCCGCGGCCAGCCCGCCGATGCGCAGATAGAGCGGAAACATGCGGGCCCCGGAGACCAGCTCGCACAGGTCCATGATCTTTTCCCGTTCACGAAAGCCGTAGAACAGCGGCGTCATGGCCCCCAAATCGTGGGCGTGGGTGCCCAGCCAGAAGATGTGGGACGCGATGCGGGTGAATTCCGCCATGATCACCCGGATGTACTGCGCCCGCTTGGGCACCTCGATACCGAACAGCTTTTCCACCGCCAGACAGAAGCCGAAGTTGTTGACCTCTCCGGCCAGATAATCCACCCGGTTCATTAGGGGCAGGCACTTGTGATAAGTGCGCCCCTCGCACATCTTCTCGATGCCCCGGTGGAGGTAGCCGATATCCGGTTCCGCCCTGACCATGACCTCGCCGTCCAGCTCCACGATCACCCGGAGCACGCCGTGGGTGCTGGGATGCTGGGGCCCCACGTTCAGGACCATGGTTTCCGTCTGCGGGATGGGTTTCAGTGTTTCCATGTGCAGTTCCTGTGTTGCTCGGTGCAGGGTGTGTCACCCTTCTGGGTTAGGCAATTCTGTGACCGTAAAATCTGTCTTTGGACCTTTTAAATGTGGGACAAAAATTCCGCAACCCCATTCCTGGGTATTATTGCCGGTGCACTTGCGCATGCTTTGCCAATATCTTTATTTTCTTGCTAAGTGTCGCTCTTAATTACTCACCCCGTTGGGGATATTCTTTCCTCAAAGGATGGCCCTTCCATTCCGCGGGCATCAAGATCCGCTTCAAACCGGGATGGCCCTTGAACTTGATGCCCATGAGATCATAAGCCTCCCGTTCGTGCCAGTCCGCGGTGGACCACACCGGGAACACCGAGTCGATGGACGGCGCGGTGTCGCTCTCCAGAAAGACCTTCAACATCACGCGGTCGTGGTTTTTGTGGGAATACAGGTTGTAGACCAGCGCGAAACGGGGACTTTGCGGCGCGTAATCCAGGGCCGCAATCATGGAGAGATATTTGCAGGAGACGGTGTCGTCATCCCGGAGAAACCGGCAGATGTCCCGGATGCGCTTCGGTTTGACGACGACGGTGGTGTCCCCCCGATACTCCACCACCTCAACGATTTCGGATGAAAAATTCTTTTTGAGGAGATCCACCGCCGCATGCATCAGGCCGCCTCCCGCCGGGCTGCCAGCCTTTCCCGGTATTGTTGGGTTAAAAAGGGATCTTTCAGGATCTTTTCGTGGAGTTTCAGGATGCCGTACAGCAGACCTTCCGGCCGGGGCGGGCAGCCGGGGATATAGACGTCCACCGGCAGGTAGAGGTCGATGCCCTGGACCACCGCGTAGGAATCGAAAATTCCCCCGGAAGAGGCGCAGGCCCCCATGGCGATGACCCATTTGGGCTCGGTCATCTGCTCATAAATCCGTTCAATGGCCGGCATCATTTTCTTGCAGACCGTGCCGGCGACGATCATGAGATCGGCCTGGCGGGGGCTGGCCCGGAAGGCTTCCATGCCGAAGCGGGCGATATCCCAGCGGTTGGCTGCGACCACGATCATTTCAATAGCGCAGCAGGCCAACCCGAAGGTGCAGGGCCAGAGGCTCGATTTGCGGCCCCAATCCACCAGCTTCTCCAGCGTGGTGGTGATAACGTTGTAGCCCAGTTTTTCTTCAATACCCATGCAAATGCTCCGCGTCGGGTGGGCACCGCCCACCGTTTCAACTCTTGGCGGGCATGTCGACCCTGCCAATTTATCTATTTACCGAAAACAGAAAACAGAAAACCGTTCTTTTACTCCCACTCCAAGGCGCCTTTGCCCCAGACGTAGGCCAGGCCCACCACCAGCACCAAGACAAAGACCGCCATCTCCATCAGGCCGAACCACCCCAGGGGTTTGAACACCACGGCCCAGGGGTACAGGAAGATGGCTTCGATGTCGAACACGATGAAAAACATGGCGATGACATAAAAGCGCACCGCGTAACGGTGGCGGGCGTCGCCGATGGGGTCCATGCCGCATTCGTAGGACATGTCCTTCTGGGGCGTGTGCTTCTTTTTGCCCAGAAACTCGGACAGCCCCACAATCAGGCCCACCAGGCCCACGGCGATGACCATGTAGATCAGGACAGGCAAGTAGTCGACGAGCATAAAGCAACCTTGTTCAATGGGTGGGCCGGGCCCACCGTTTCTATGCGGCGGGCACGCCCGCCCTATGCTTTTTAACTTAGCGTCTTAGCGCCTTGGCGTGAGCTACTCTTTGCCTCTTTGCATGCTCGGCGCCTTGGCGTGAGCTCCTCTACTGCGCCACGGCCTCGGCCTGCGTCTCCCCCATCTTGCACACGCCCGCGGGGCAGTTCCCCGCGATATGCGCCAGCCACTCCTCCCGGAAGCGCTCGATGGTGGTCTTCAAAAAGGAATGGGGGCTCCAGCCCAGCGCGCAGTTGGCGCTCTCCACCATGGACTTGGAAAGCTTGACCAGCCGCTCCAGATCGGCCTCTTCCCCTTGGCCCGCGGCAATCCGGGACACCATCTCGTAGAGCACCCGGGTGCCCCGGCGGCAGGGCAGGCAAAAGCCGCAGGATTCGTGCTGGAAAAAATACATCAGGCACTTGACCACGTCCACGATGCAGGTGGTGTCGTCCATGACCAGCATGGTGCCCGAACCCAGCGCGCCTTCCACTTCCATCATGGCCTTGTATTCCAGGGGCGTGTCCACCTGCTCGGGGGTGATGAACCCCGACGCCGCGCCCCCGGGCTGTACGGCCTTGATATTACGGCCGCTGCGTACCCCGCCGCCGATGGATTTGATCAGCTCGGACAAGGGCAGCCCCATGTTGGCTTCCACGATGCCCGGCTTGTTGACGTGGCCCACCACCTGGAAAATCTTGGTGCCCTTGGAGTCCTCGGTGCCTTTGGCCGCGTACCACTCCGCGCCCTTGACGATGATGTCCGGCACCGCGGAGAGGGATTCCACGTTGTTGACGATGGTGGGTTTGTACCACACCCCCACCACACCCGGAAACGGCGGCTTGACCCGGGGGTAGCCCCGCTGGCCCTGGATGGAATTGATCAGCGCGGTTTCCTCGCCGCAGACGTAGGAGCCGCCGCCGCTTTGAATCTGAATGTGAAAGGAAAAATCGGTGCCCAAAATATTGTCCCCCAGATAGCCCTTGGCCATGGCCTGGTCAATGGCGTTCTGGAGGCGGAGCATGCTGAGATAATATTCGCCCCGCACGTAGATGTAGGCCCGGCTGGCGCCCACCGCGTAGCCCGCGATGGCAATGCCTTCCAGGACCCGGTGGGGGTCCCCTTCCATCAGGTAGCGGTCCTTGATGGTGCCCGGTTCCCCTTCGTCCGCGTTGCAGACGATGTACTTGGGCGCTACCTGCAGCGGCCGGGTGAAAGACCACTTGAGCCCGGTGGGGAAGCCGGCGCCGCCCCGGCCCCGCAGCCCGGAGGCCTTCACGGTCTCCACCACCTCTTCGTCGCTCATGGTGGTGACCGCTTTTTT
>CAZLRL010000201.1:4520-5725 GCA_964561645.1 uncultured Desulfobacterales bacterium | reverse complement strand
TGTGGGGCCTGCGAAGAAATCTGTCCCGGAGTATTCCGGATGAATGAATCTTTGGGCTTTGCCCTGGTTCTGAATCCCGGCGGCGCTGACACCGATAAGGTGGAAGAGGCCCTGGAGGCCTGCCCGGTAAACTGCATCACCTGGTCGGAGGAGGTTTGATGTGGCGAAAAAAATACCCGCCATCGACACGGAGGCCTGCATCGCCTGCGGCAATTGTGAAGCAGTGTGCCCCGAGGTCTTTCGACTGAACGAGAATCTGGGACACTCGGAGGTGATCAATCCCACCGGCGCCCCGGAGCACCGCATCCAGGAGGCCATCGACCAGTGTCCGGCCCAGTGCATTTACTGGCAGGAGAGCGCCGACTGAAGGAAAACCCATATGCCCTTTCCGCCAAACTATGATAATCTTAGCAGGATATTCCGATAACTTACAAAGAAGTCTCTGAGGAGGACCTGCTTCTGCGGAGGTCCCGCTTTCCCACCGGAGCATTGCAGGAATTATGACAGGACCACGCACACGCAAGCTTTTTGGTACTGACGGCATCCGTGGGGAGGCCAATATTTACCCCATGACTGCCGAAGTGGCGCTGCAGTTGGGACGGGCCCTGGCCCATGTCATCAAGTATGGACCCGGACGACACCGTATAGTCGTGGGCAAAGACACACGCCTGTCCGGTTATTTGCTGGAGTATGCCATCACCGCGGGGATTTGCTCCATGGGCGTCGATGTCCTGCTGCTGGGTCCCATATCCACGCCAGGCATAGCGTTTATCACCCACTCCATGCGAGCCGACGCCGGCGTGGTCATCTCCGCGTCCCATAATCCTTATCAGGACAACGGCATCAAATTCTTCAAGGGTGACGGGTTCAAACTGCCGGACGAGATTGAGGCCCATATCGAAAGCCTGCTGGCCCTACCGGAATTCGAAGAGACCAGGCCCA
Organism: uncultured Desulfobacterales bacterium; assembly: GCA_964561645.1. Classification (GTDB taxonomy): domain Bacteria; phylum Desulfobacterota; class Desulfobaccia; order Desulfobaccales; family 0-14-0-80-60-11; genus JBGSLA01. The sequence goes on along the minus strand of CAZLRL010000201.1, from coordinate 4,783 downwards.
CGGCCACCGACATCGGACAAGCCTTTCGGATTGACGATGCCCGGGGCCGCTATATTTCCTATCTGAAAAGCACCTTTCCCAAGGACCTGGTGTTGGACGGTCTCAAAATCGTGGTGGACTGCGCCCATGGTGCCACCTACCGCACGGCTCCCGTGGTGTTCGAGGAACTGGGAGCCGATGTCATCCCCATCGGCGTGCGCCCCAACGGCAAAAATATTAACCGGTCCTGCTTTTTATGGAACTTCTGAACAAGGAGGAAAATT
>CAZLRL010000201.1:0-4510 GCA_964561645.1 uncultured Desulfobacterales bacterium | reverse complement strand
GCGGCGCTACTCACCCCGAGGGCATGGCCCGGCTGGTGGCCCGCTCCCAGGCCGACCTGGGCATCGCCTTTGATGGGGATGGCGACCGCTGCATCCTGGTGGACCACACCGGCCGGGTAGTGGACGGCGACCACATCCTGGCCATCTGTGCTTTGGACATGCAACGCCGGGAGACTCTGAAACGAAAAACCGTGGTGGCCACGGTGATGTCCAATTTGGGCCTGGAAATGGCCCTCAAGAATAACGGTCTGAAACTGCTGCGCACCCAGGTGGGGGATCGTTACGTCCTGGAGGCCATGCTCCGGGGCGGCTTCAACCTCGGCGGCGAGCAGTCCGGGCACCTGGTATTTCTCAATCATAGCACTACCGGCGACGGCATTCTGACCGCCTTGCGCCTCCTGTCGGTTATGATTCGGGAAGGCAAGCCCCTGGCCGATCTGGCCCGCTGCATGGAAGTCTATCCCCAGGTGCTGTTAAATCTTCGGGTCAAAGAAAGGCAGGATCTCAGCAGCGTCCCCCGGGCCCAGAAGGCTATCCAGGCGGCGGAGAAACGTCTCAAAGGGCGAGGCCGCCTGCTGGTGCGCTTCTCCGGGACGGAGCCCCTGCTCCGGGTTATGGTGGAGGGGGAAAAATCAGACGAAATCCAGGAGGTGGCCCAGGAACTGGTCCAGACCCTGGACAACTGCTTGAACCGCAAGGAGGACGGCCCATGCTGATCGCCATGGATGTCGGCAACACCAACACCGTGATCGGCGTTTACCAGGAGGGCCAACTCCTCAGCGATTGGCGCATCCGTACCGAAAAAGAAGTGACTATTGACGAGCTCGGCATCCTCATGAGCAACCTCTTTACTTCCCAGGGGTTGCAGCTTTCCCCGGTCATGGACCTCATCATCTCCTGCGTGGTGCCCCCCATGATCAACACCCTGGACGGCTTTGCCCATCGCTACCTCCAGGTGAAGCCCCTGTGGGTGGGTCCCGGGATCAAAACCGGTATGCCCATTCATTACGACAATCCCCGGGAGGTGGGCGCCGACCGCATCGTCAACGCGGTAGCCGCCTACGACCAGGTCCATGGCAGTGTGGTCGTGGTGGATTTTGGCACCGCCACCACCTTTGATGTTATTTCCCGCCAGGGAGAGTATCTGGGGGGTCTCATCGCGCCCGGGGTGATGATCTCTTGCGAGGCTCTGTTCATGAAGGCCTCCAAACTTCCCCGGGTGGAAATTTTCGCCAAACCCCGCAGCGTCATCGCCAAAGACACCATTAGCAGCATGAACGCGGGCATTATTTTCGGCTACGCCGGGCTGGTGGACGGCATCGTGGACCGCGTCAAGGTGGCCCTGGGTGATAATCCCAAAGTCATCGCCACCGGCGGGCTCGCCTGTCTGATCGCCTCGGAAACCCAGAGCATCGACATGGTGGATGACTATCTGACCTTGAAGGGGCTGAAGATTATCTACGAACGCAACCGCCAGCGCCGGGAGGACCGGGAACGGGGGCACCCATGAGCGAAGCTTTTGCCAAAGCCATCGGCCGCCGTTATTTGCAGGAAACCCGCTATACGCGGGCCAGCCTGGGGGAGCCTCGCCTGGCTTATCCTCGGGCCGACGCTTTCAAACAATATCCCCACGCGGCGACTCGCGTGCCGGTCCCTCTCCCAAAGGAGCCACCGGCCGCTGATCTCTGGGAAATTCTGGCCAAGCGGCGGTCGCTGCGCCAGTACCGGGACCGCGCCCTCAGCCGGGAGGAACTGGCGGCCCTGGTGTGGGCCACCCAGGGGGTCACTCTGGCCAGCCGCAACTACCTGCTGCGGACCGCACCTTCCGCCGGCGCCTTGTACCCGGTGGAAACCTACCTGGCCGTCCAGCGGGTGGAGGAGATGGAACCGGGCATCTGGCATCTCAACCTGCCGGATTTCTCCCTGGAATTGCTGGAAAGCCGGGACACCCGCCAGCCTCTGGTCCAGGCCTGCCTGGGCCAGCGCTTCATGGGAGAGGCCGCGGTGGCCTTTATCTGGACCGGTATTTTAAACCGGGCCATGCAAAAGTACCGGGAGCGGGCCATCCGCTATATTTTCCTGGATGCCGGGCACATCTGCCAGAATCTGATGCTGGCCGCCACGGCCCTGGGGCTGGGATGCTGCCCGGTGGGAGCCTTTTTTGATGAGGAAGTGGAAACCCTGGTGGACGTGGATGGAGTGGAAGAAGTGGCCCTTTACCTGGCTTCCGTAGGGCCGCTGACGTGATGAGTCGGATCAAGCGGGACAGACACTTTTTGCCTGCTAATCAGAGCTTTCAAGGAGCGCTTATGAAACGGTTATTGGTGTTGGCTATCCTGATTACGATGGTGGCCGCGGGGCCCACCTTCGCCCTGGCCCAATCGGCTGAGGTGGTCAAGCAAAAGTCCGAAGCGGCTTATCGGGAATATATCAAAGGCGGCAATTTCCTGGCCGGGGAAGGTCGGTACAAAGAAGCGGCTGATTCCTATCGCCAAGCCCTGAGCCTCAAGCCCGATTCGGCTGAAGGCTACAGTCTGCTGGGGTCCGCTTTGGCCCAAGCCGGCGATTACCGGGAAGCCGAGGAAGCCCTGAAAAAAGCGGTTGCTCTTAAACCCGATTACGCCGAGGGCTATTATCATTTGGGCAATTTTCTCAAATCCATCGGCAAGCAAAGCGAGGCCGAAGCAGCTTTCCGCAAGGCCGAGCAGTGTCGGCGCTAACGGTAATTTTCTTTCTTTTTACCGAAAACCGAAAACCGCAAACTGAAAACCAGCATTAGAGGGTGTAAAAGGTCACCAGCCGGTTTTTCTGGTCCGCAGTGCGGTAATAGACCAGGCTGTCACTCCATTCCCGAAGTCGGGACAGGTTGGGGCCGGGAGGGGACGGATCGGCATTGGGGGACAGGGCGCTCAAGGTGGCGGCATCGTAAGGGGGGCCGTCATCTTCAAAGACCAGGCGCAACCGCACCCCCTTGTCTTCCAAAATGACCGCCATGGAACCGGGCACGCCCGGTCGATAAACCCGGTTGGTGATGAAGTGGAAAATCTCCGCCGCGGCTTTTTCCAGGCTCCGGAGTCGGGTCCGGGACATGCCGCGCTGTTCCCCCCAGGTGCGCAGAAATTCCCGCAGCGCTTTCAGATTTTCCGGGCGATTGCTTAAAGTTAGACGACTGACCATACCGGCGACCTGCGGTACTGTGGGCTTCAGTGGTCAGATGACTGTTCCTGGTTCACCTACGGCGGGGACGCCTCCGGGGCTGGGAGTAGCGCTCCCGTTCGCTAAACACACAGCCGCAATAGGGCTGGCGATAAAGGCCCATGGCTTTGCTTGCCGCCACTCCTTGGGCCCAACCCCGCCGGAAATCTTCATAGTGAAATTCGACCCCGGCCTCGGCTGCGATTTGCCGGGCCACTTCCTGGATGAGCTCGTGCTGCTGATAGCGACTGTATAACAGGGTGGAAGTGAAGGCCTCAAAGCCCCGGGCGCGAGCCACCCTGGCCGCCCGGCCCAGGCGCAGCTGGTAGCAGAAACGGCAGCGTTCCCTCTCCCGGAAGGCCACCAGACGGAAATACTCCTCAACATCGTATTCCTTCTGCCATATTATCGGCAGTCCTGTCTGCGCGGCATAATCTTCCAGGGCCTCCACCCGCTTGAGAAACTCCTGATAAGGGTGGATGTTGGGGTTGTCAAAATACCCCTCCACCTGATGCCCCGCCTCGGAGAGGACTTCCACCGGATAGACCGCACAGGGTCCGCAACAGATGTGCAACAGTATCTTCATGGCATTCGGTTGGTGGGGGGACCAACGGGCTGGAAGCCCGTGCTACCGGGGTCGCAACCCTTACCCCCCAAATCAATACTCAATACTTCATTACCTTTTTCACCACCTGGCCCAACTCGGCGATGGTGTCGGCCACGGTGACGCCCGCGGCTTGAAGCGCCGCGATCTTATCTGCGGCTTTGCCGCTGCCTCCGGAGATGATGGCCCCGGCGTGGCCCATGCGTTTCCCCGGCGGCGCAGTTTGCCCGGCGATAAAGGCCACCACGGGTTTATTAAAATTGGCCTTAATAAAAGCCGCGGCCTCTTCTTCCGCGGTGCCGCCGATTTCGCCGATGAGTACCACCCCTTCGGTCTGGGGGTCGTCGGCGAAGAGTTTCAGCATGTCGATGAAGTCGGTGCCGATGATGGGGTCGCCGCCGATGCCCACACAGGTTGACTGGCCGATATCCAGCAAAGTCAACTGATGCACCGCTTCATAGGTCAGGGTGCCGCTCCTGGACACCAGGCCCATGGGGCCGGGCTGGTGGATGTGCCCCGGCATGATGCCCACCTTGGCCTGCCCCGGCGAGATGATGCCTGGGCAGTTGGGGCCGATGAGGCGGATGTCGGTGTCCTTCAGCAGCCGCATCACCCGGACCATCTCCAGGGTGGGAATGCCCTCGGTGATGCAGACGATGACCTTGAGGCCCGCGGCCGCGGCCTCGAGGATGGCGTCCGCGGCAAAGGCCG
>CAZLRL010000200.1:4303-5746 GCA_964561645.1 uncultured Desulfobacterales bacterium | reverse complement strand
TGGGGATGGTGCAACAGCTCCTGCCCCGAACCCTCGAGGACCAGGCGGCCGTTTTCCAGGACATAGCCGAAGTGGGCGATGTCCAGGGCCGCGTGGGCGTTTTGTTCCACCAGCAGCACGGTGGTGCCCCGGCGGTTGATCTCCTGAATTATCCGAAAAACTTCCGCCACCAACAAGGGCGCCAGGCCCAGGGACGGTTCATCCAGGAGCAACAGGCGGGGGCGGCTCATGAGGGAGCGCCCCAGGGCCACCATTTGCTGCTCGCCCCCGCTCAAGGTGCCCGCCTGTTGGTGCAGCCGCTCCCCCAAACGGGGAAAGGTGGCCAGCACCCAGTCCAGGTCTTCGGAGCGGCTGGCTTTGGGCCGCCCATAGCCCCCCAACATCAAGTTCTCATAAACGGAAAGATTGGCAAACAGCCGCCGCCCCTCGGGGCACAGGACCAGCCCTCGCCGGATGATGGCATGAGGCGGCAGCCCCACCAGGTCCTCCCCGTCCAGTAAAATTCGCCCCGAAGTCACCGTAGCCAGCCCCATGATGGCCCGCAAGGTGGTGGTCTTGCCCGCGCCGTTAGCCCCCAGCAGGGCCGCGATCTGCCCGTCGCCTACGGTAAAAGAGACCCCCCGCAGGACCCGGACGGCTCCATATCTGACTTCCAGAGATTGTAGTTCCAGCATGACTGCGCCAAGTATAGATTGCTGCTAAAAGCTGCTCCTGAACTTGGTTTCTCTCGAAAGAATGAAAAGGCTGGTAGGGGGGGTGCCACCCACCCGTCAATCCGGTGCGCAGGCGCAGCCTCATTTAACCTGGTTCCCAAGCTCCTGCTTGGGAACCGCTTGTCCGCTAAGCTCCTGCTTGGCAAAACATCCAAGCAATATCAGCATCTCATGGGGTGCGATGGGCACCAACAAATCTTTCCCCCGAAAAAAAAATTTGTGGTGCGTAAGACGCACCCTACACTCTGGAAAATCAGGTGGGGCAGTTTATCGGGCGGCCCGCGGCCGCCTGAATCGGCGTGCATGACAGGCCCTATTACTACAGCCAATTGTGGGGCGCGGTCCGTTCCCAACATTATCTATGAAGCGATTAAAAATCGGCGGGTAGTGCCCGCCCTACATTAACTGATCACCGGCCCTCCGGCCCCCGCCCCAGATAAGCCTTGATGACCCGGGGATGCCGTTGCACCTCTGCGGGCGGACCCGACGCGATGGTAAAGCCGTGGTCCAGCACCATGAGGTGCTCGCACAGATTCATGACCAGCCGCAGGTTATGTTCAATGATCAGCAGGGTCAGACGGTGTGTGGCCTGGATGTCCCGCAGGAAATCCATCAGCTCCAGGGTCTCCTGGGGGTTGAGGCCCGCGGCCGGTTCGTCCAAAAGCAGCAAACGGGGCTGCGTGGCCAGGGCCCGGGCGATTTCCAGGCGGCGCTGGTGCCCGTAGGGAAG
>CAZLRL010000200.1:0-4293 GCA_964561645.1 uncultured Desulfobacterales bacterium | reverse complement strand
AGCTGCCCCGCTCGCTCCCGGGCGGCGTCCTTGAGGCTCACCTCCTCCAGCAGAGCCCAGGCCCGGCTCTCCTGCTCCCGCTCCTCCCGCCGATAGCCGGGCAGGCGCAGCATGCCGTCCCACCAGCCGGTGCGGCGGCGGCAGTGCAGCCCTACCAGCACATTGTCCATGACGCTCAGGTCCTCAAAGAGGCGAATATTTTGAAAAGTCCGGGCCACTCCCAGGCGGGTGCGCATATGCGGAGGCAAGCCCCGCAAATCCTGTCCGGCAAAAACCATGGCCCCCTGGCTCGGGTGGAGAAAACCGCTCAACAGGTTGAACACCGTGGTTTTGCCCGCGCCGTTGGGGCCGATGAGGCCGTACAGACCGCCCGCCGGCAGGACCAGGGTGAAATTGTCCAGGGCCAACAGCCCCCCGAATTTCACCCCCAGGTTCTGGGTTTCCAAGAGGATCATGGACGTTCGCGTCCCATATTATTACCTATTTTGAACCGTCACCCTGGGCCTTTGGGGGCAGGGGCCGGATCTCCCCAGCCGCGGTGATCAAAGGCGAGCTGGCCGGGAAATCCTCCAGGGACAGGGTTCGCATCAGCTTCAGGGCCCGCTGCTGCCGGTCTTTTTCCGGCCCCCCGGGCCGATACTGAATAAACGAGTAAATTCGCCCCGTTATAAACTCGCCCTCGGGCCCCAGTTCCGTCCACAGCAGCGGGGCATAGCCCAACACGCCGCTCAGGTTCATGCCCTTATAGGTGCAAAAATTTCCCAGGCTGTAAGCGATGAGCCGTCCCTTATACACCTCCAGGGCCCGGGGCACGTGGGGTCCATGCCCCAGAACCAGGTCCGCGCCCCGGTCCACCGCGGTGCGGGCAAAGCGCACCAGGTTGCCCCGGTTCTCGCCTAAAAAATATTCGGTTTCATCTCGGGTCCTGAGAGCCGAGCTGCCTTCTCTTCCCCCGTGTACCGAGACCAGGAAGATGTCGTACTTCCTGGACAGGGTACCGATTTCCCGCCAAACTTTCTCCGGGTGGTTGAGGGACCGGGGCGGAGGTCCAAAGGAAACGTCTATCAGCCCCACCTTGACTCCCCGGATGTTGAACTCCGCCACCTCCCCTTCCCGGCCGGAAAACTTGATGCCGGCCGCTTGCAAGGCCTGTCGGGTGGCCCGCTGACCCGTATAGCCGAAGTCCCGGCTGTGGTTGTTGGCCAGCGACAGCACATTGAAGTGAGCCTCTTTCAGAGTTTGGGCGAAACGGGTGGGGGTGCGAAAGGCATACACATTGGCCCTCTCCGTGTTTTTGGCACACAGCCCCCCATCGGACAAGGTCCCCTCCAGGTTGCCGAACCTCACGTCGGCCCGCTGCAAAAGCCCCCGCACCGGGTCAAAGAGGGCCCGGCCGTCCTCGGGCGGCAGTTCCGGGGTGGGAAAATCGCTGCCCAGCATAATGTCCCCCACTGCGGCCACCGTCACCCGCGCTGCCTCCGGGCTCCCGGGTGGGTCCGCCGCCAGGGCAGGCTTCAAAAAAATCAGGCACCAGAAAATCGTCCAGGTAATCCTTGGTATTAATTGTCTCACTCGGTCAACCCTCAGCTCGGTTTGGTGTCCGGAGGATAATGCTGACTGCCAAGAAACATCCGCCTGGCCGCGTCCCAGGAAAATTCCCGGCGGCCCACCAGCCCCTGGCGAAAGAAAATAATAACCAAAAGCAGGGCTAATGAAAAGATGACCTGGCGCATACCCGGAATGCCGGGAATGGGCAGCCCCAAAACCACCTGGGGCTCTTCCACAAATCGGAGCCACTCCCCGGCCACGGTGAACAGAAAGGCCGACAGCACGGCCCCGGTGGTGGAACCGAGTCCGCCCACCACAATAATAATGAGCAGATTGAAGGTCAGAAAAAAGGTGAACAGGTTGGGGGAAATGGTGGTAATAAGATGGGCCAAAAGCCCGCCGCCCACCCCGAAGAAAAAGGCGCTCAGCACATAAGCCAGCAACAGATGTCGGAAGGTGTTCACGCCCATGGCCTTGGCCGCGGTCTCATCCTGGCGGATCGCGGCCAGGGCCCGGCCATACCCCGAATTCTTCAAGGCCTGGACCGCGGCCACCGTCACCACGGCCAGGCCCCAGGCCCACCACAGGCTGGTATACGGCATCAGGCCTTTCAAGCCCAAGGAGCCGTTGGTGAGGCCCTGGAGGTTGTTGGCCAGCACCCGCACCACTTCGCCGAACCCCAGGGTGACGATGGCCAAATAATCCCCCCGGACCCGGAAGACCGGAAAGCCGGTGAGAAAGCCGAAAAGGGCCGCGACCAGACCCCCCGCCAACAGGGCCCAGACAAAGGACAGGCTGATTTGATTCAGGGGCCACACCAGGGGCTCCATCAGAAAGATGAGGTCCTTTTCCCCGGGGCTCAGGGTCAGAAGCGCCGCGGTATAGGCCCCGATGGTAATGAAGGCGTTGGGCCCCAGATGGAGCTGGCCCGCCATCCCCACCACCAGGTTGTAGCTCACCGCCAGGGTGACGAAGATGGCCACCTGGGTTAAAAGGCGCACGTAATAGTCTCCGGCCCCGCGGTCGGCGGCATAGAGGCACAGCACCAGCAGAAGCAGCGCGCCAAGATTGAGGAGAAGTTTTTTGATAGTGGTTGATCTTCCTTTCGGTGGCAGTGTAGGGGCGCAATTTATGGCGCCCTTAGGGCTGGATGAATCAAGCTACAGTGACCGCAGGGCGGGAAAGCGAAGCGCCTCCCGCCTGTGGCGTTTTTAAATCCTGGGTTTATCCAAGCAATTTCTCCTGAGTCTCGGGCCCTGTGAAAAACTGGAAAATTTTGGTGGAACGGGCCTCTGTGCCCGCCAGGACAATGGCGGCCAGGGACGGCCGCCCCACCGTAATCTGGCCGTTGGGGGAACATGTTTCTCAACAGTCGTTCCTGAACTGGGTGGTTCATTCACAGCCCAAAATTGTCCAGGTGGCTCCATAAGTCTTGGTGCGTAAGACCGCATCCTTTATGACTTTGAACTTTGAACCTTGAACCTTGAACTTTTACCAACAGACCCCTGGCCCCCTCTCTCGAATCTAATCATGCCAGGTCACAGTTTTTCCTCCCCCAAAGCCTCCCCCAAAAGGCCGGTGGGCCGGACCAGCAAAATTATAATCAACAGGATAAAAGCCAGGGCGTCCCGATAGCCCGACCAGTCCGGGAACAGGGCCACCAGCATGACCTCCAGAAATCCCAGTAGCAGACCGCCCGCCACCGCGCCGGCCAAATTGCCGATGCCGCCCAGCACCGCGGCGATAAAGGCTTTGAGCCCCGGCATGATGCCCATGAAGGGGTTGATCTGGGGGTATTTCAGGGCCCACAACAGGCCCCCGCCGCCGGCCAACAAAGACCCCACCAGGAAGGCCAGGGAGATGACCCGATTGACATTCACCCCCATGAGGCTGGTGGTCTCCAGGTCATAAGCCAGGGCCCGCATGGCCCGCCCCACCTGCGTCCGGTGCAGGAGCAGGAAAAGGCCGGCCAGCAGCACCCCGGTAATCACCGGGATCACCAGGCTGAGGAGGGGGATGTAGGTTTCCCCCAGCACCAGGCTCCCGGCAATCCAGGCCGGCACCGGGAAGGGCCGGGGGATGCCCCCCACGATGACCAGGGCCAGGTTTTCCAGGAAAAAAGAGGCCGCGATGGCGGAAATCAACAAAGAAATGCGGGGCGCGGGGCGCAAAGGACGATAAGCCCCCAACTCCAGCATCACCCCCAGAAAACCGGTAGTGATTACGGCCACCCCAGCGGCCACCGGCCAGGGCCAGCGGAACCATCCCACCCCCATGACCGCCACATAGGCCGACACCATGATGAGATCGCCGTGCGCGAAGTTGATCAGGCGCAGAATGCCGTACACCATGGTATAGCCGATGGCGATCAGGGCATAGAGGCTGCCCAGGGACAGCCCGTTGACCAGCTGTTGCAGGAAGGTGGCCAGGTCCATGGTTCGGCTGAAAGCAAAGGGAAAAAGGCTTACGGCCTAATCTTATATTGGCTTAAACCTACGGTAAGAGACTATAGGCAACTTGTGTGTTTATATCAACCACTCCTTAAAGCGGTCCTTGGGGGCCGCGGCGGTCTGCAGCACCTGGGTCTCCCCCGCCTGGCGGCCGGTGATGCTAACTTCCCGGCCAAGGGGCGCGTCGCTGTAAGACGCGGCCAGGGCCGCGGCCTCCGCCAGCCCCTCCAGCTTCGAGACCCCGGGCACCAGCACCAGGGGGCCGGGAAAGCCCTGGACCCGGACCACCAGATCA
>CAZLRL010000199.1:0-5750 GCA_964561645.1 uncultured Desulfobacterales bacterium | reverse complement strand
TGAGGATTTTGTCGTACACCGTAATAAAGCGGCGGTCGGGATAGCGGCCCATGATCAGGGTGAGCTCGGGGTCCAGGGCCTTTGTCATCCGGGGTGCCTGACTGCCTTCCAGGCGCAGGGCCTGGGCCCACTCCGTAAGGGCCTCGGCGTCCCGGGGCGCGGCGCGGGGGTGGACTTCCTCGATCAATTCGGCGCCCATGAGGAGTTCCACGGCCACGTCCTGCCCGGCCTCCACTTTTTTCTGCAGGTCCCGCTGCCAGGTGCGGAAGCGGTCGATCCAGGCCTGGATGGTATAGTGATAGCGCCCCAGTTCGCTGACCGTAAAGGTCCCCCACCAGCGGTCGTTGACCAGGGGGCGCAGGGGCACGGCCTGCCAGTCCGGTTCGTCGGCCCGGCGGTAGAGCAGCTCCGCGGCCAGGACCTCGTGCCCGTCGGCCACGATGTCGGCTTCCACCCGAAACCGGTCCCCCACCGTGCGTTTGGCGGGAAACAGGCCGCCGTCGATTTCCGGGGCCACCCCTTCAATGATGACTCGCTTCCGGGCCAGTTCCATTTCAGACCGCTGGGCTCTCTCGGGGGCCAAGATAATTCCTCCTCAAATGGTATTAATGCTTGGATTATCTGGAAATAGGTAGGGGAAGGGCGGGCTTTTCGACCAGACCCTGACAGAAAGGCCGGCGACCGACCCGCCGGTTTACGTTGCCCGAGAGTATACCATGCGGTGGGCTAAAAACCAAATGACTCAAGCGAAAGCCAGGAAATGCCGCCGCCGCAGCCATTTGTCGATCTCCACCGCGAGGACCACGGTCAGGGACATGAGCACGATTCTCAGCCACTCCGCGGCCATAATGGGTTCCATGCGAAAAAGCCACTGCATGGCCGGCACGTAGATGGCGCCCAGATGAGCCAGAAACGCGCCGATGGTGCAAAAAAGGAGAAAAGGGTTGCTTAGAGGGTTCATGGAAAACAAGGATTGTATTTCCGAACGGCAGTTCCAGGCTTGAAAAAACTGAAAAAAGACCCCGAATTTTTGCAGGCGCTCTTTGGCTTCGGAGTCGCTCAGACCATGCTCGGAAGTGTTCAAGTCCTCAAAAACTTGGCCAACTTCACGCTGATACCAGTGCATCTATCGTCCATTATCAAAAAGAGGGATAAGATCAGAAGTATTGCTTGATTTGTCAGAATGGGTCAGGAAAATTTATCAAAGTGACAATGATCTTAGAACCTTGAAATTTAAACTCAGCGCCGGCGGCCCAGGTGGTGGCGCCGGATCAGGATAAAAAGGCGGCCACTGACCATGTGACCGGAGCCTGGACTTACCGGCTCGGATTACTGACGCTTCCGCCCTATTTAGATTTAACCTCCGGGGATTTGGGCAGCTCGATGATAAACTCTGCGCCCGATCCTGGTTGGCTCCGCACCAGCAGGCGGCCGCCGCTTTTGTGAATCAGATGCAGGCTGACCTTGAGCCCCAGGTGGGTGCTGGCCGCGGTCTGGCGGTCGGAGGGGGTCAGGAGGCGATCCTTGAGCTTTTGCACTTCCAGCCCCGGACCGTTGTCCTTGATCCTTATGCGGACCCAGCCGTCCCATTCCCGTACCTTCACTTCGATGTGATTGCCGAATTTCATGGAGTTGCTCAAAATATTTTGCAGGATGACTTCCATGGAGTAGGGCTCGAACGCAAAAACCAGGGAGCCGGTGCAACGCTCCGGAGGTTGCCCGTCGATTTCCACCCGGATGTCCTGGTCCCGAAAACGCAAATCCAACAGGTCCTGGACGGAATGGACCAGCAGGGGGTAGATGTCCTGGGTTCCCGCCACCAGGGACTCGCTGGTCAGGGCCCGGAGAAACATCAGTTCCTGTCCCAGGGTCTGGGTGAGGCGCTGGGAGGCCTCTTCGAGAATATCCACATTATGGGCCAGGGTTTCACACTCCTGGTGCAGGGGCGAATCCTCGATGGCACACTGATGCAGGCGCTGTTGCAAGTCATCCAGCTTGCGCTTCACCCGACCGGAAAAGCCCTGGATGCCGATGGCCAGGTTTTTGTAATGATGCCGCAGGGTGGCCACCTGGAGTTCGAATTCCTGGTGCATGGTGTCCAGCCGCTGGCGGTTTTCCCGCAGGCGCTTCAAGAAAAGCCCCCAGATGGCCCCCACCAGGGCTCCCAACAGGGTGTAAAGCAACATCATGGGCCACATTTCGGGGAAGAAGCTCATGAGCAAGGCCGGCCCTAACCGCAACGGCGCGCCGGAGTAAATGAAATCGTGGGCCGCCCGCACCAGCATGGATATGGGGTGCACCACGAAAAAGCCCACCGCAGCCCCCAGGAGCAGGCCCAGCCAGGGGAGGGGGCCTACTTGCTGAGGAGGGGCGGCAGGTTCCAGGAGGGCCGGTTTTATTGCTTCGTTTCCCATACCAGTTTTTGTGGTCAGCGTGTTGTTGGCGAGGGTTTCTACAAGCTGTGGCAAAACTTATTTTTCTGTCATCCGGAACGAAGTGAAGGACCTAGAACTCATTGAAAAGACTAGATTCTTCGGTCGCTACGCTCCCTCAGAATGACAAAAAAACCCAGATATGAGGTTTTGCAATAGCTTCTAGTATTCGCCCCCTCTCAGTATACTACCTTTCGCCGAAAGCCAGACTGAAGCGCGGCACATTTAAAGTTTGCATGTCGCTGCCTTCCAAGTCCCCGTGAAGTTGGGCCCCTGAGTACGGAGCACGTCGTGGAGTGAGGATTTCCTGTTCCTCAAGCCGGGAAAGCGGGTCTCAATCCTGGCAGCCGCGGCCATATTTCAGGCCAGCGGCTCATACTCACGAGTTCGGAGCAGGGGCGGGACTGGTCGGGACAGGCAGACCCCGGGACCAGACGCCAAGGACTTCAGCTGAATTTGTCAATAAGATAGGAACTCACCAGGAATGTGCAAGGGCACAAACAGAAAGGCTTGATCTGGCCAGGAAGTACGGCGGGAATTTTTTTGATTTTCGTTTTGGATGGGGAAATGTAGGTTAATTCTCGGGAGCTTGATAAAATTTTACGCCCCTCATTTTGCCCCCGCCTGGACAAGTGCTTCTCTCACCTGGGGGTGGTTCATGCGCACGGCAAGCATCAACGCGGTTTTGCCGCTGTTGTCTTGGGCGCTGACCTCGGCCCCCTGATCGAGAAGCATGTCCACGATCTCCGGATCACCTTTGATGGCGGCATATATTAGAGGGGTTTGGCCGTCCACGGTCCTGGCATTGACGTCGGCCCCCCGGGCGAGGAGCACCGCCACGATTTTTTCATGGCCCCTCAAAGAGGCAGCCATCAAAGGGGTTATGTGGTTTTTGTCCCGAACATCGACCTGGGCGCCCGCGGCCAGGAGTCGTTGGACTGCAGACAGCTTGCCATAATAAGCCGCCATAATCAAATCTTGCTCCTGTGCTTTGGTTACGACGGCCCAGAGGGCCAGGACCGCCATCACCGCTGCGGCTATTCTCATCGGCCTGATGGTTCGACTCAGCTTACAAGCCATTTTCCTCTCCCTTTCTTTAAACTACCGGAAAAACAGCGTGGATGAAACCTCCCAGGTGCAGGCGGATGTTTGGAGGCTAGGATCGGGTGGGATTCGGGGAAGGAAGCGGGACCGAATTTCTGCCCAAAAGAAAAGGCCCTGGCTGGGGCCTTAACTTAAGGAAATTCCATGGCGGGCGATGGGCGACTCGAACGCCCGACCTTTGGTTCCGGAAACCAATGGGGAGCATTTACATTTCCATTCTCTCTAAGTCTAAAACCTCTTGAAATAAAAAGAGTTACAGACTCTACTTTTCCATTAACATACTAATTTTTACCCGTATATTAGGCTCAAGTGTGGGGAATAGTGTGGGGAATAAATTCACCCTGGGAGACAGCTACCATGCCAATTTTAAAGAGAAACAAGACGAACTACCCCGGAGTGTATTACATCGAGGGAACCGATCCGTCTACGGGCAAGCATGAAAAGATTTTTTACATCCGCTATCGCAAGGCGGGGAAGATGATTGAGGAAAAGGCTGGACGCCAATTTCAGGATGATATGACGCCAGCCAGGGCTGCCATGCTTCGTGCTGAACGGGTGCACGGGAAGAAACCGACCCGCAAGGAAGCCAGGGAGAAACGGGAAGCAGCGAAATTGGCAGAGGCATCGCGTTGGACCATAGGCCGATTGTGGGAAGAATACACGGCCCATAAACAAATTAAAGGACTTGCTCAGGACCGTAGCCGGTTTGAAAAATATATCAGGCCATTGTGGGGGAACAAAGAACCCAGGGAGATCCAACCATTAGAGGTTGACAGGCTGCGGTTGCGCATCTTGAAGGACAAGGCCCCACAAACAGCGAAGCTCACCCTGGCCCTGTTACGCAGGATCGTTTCATTCGGGGTGAAGCGCCAGCTATGCGAATCTCTCTGCTTCCATCTGGAAATGCCCAAGGTAAACAATCTCAAAACTGAGGATTTGACTCCTGATCAGCTTGAAACCCTTTTGAAGGCTATAGAGGCCGACCCTAACCTCCAGGCCGCTAATTTCATGAGGATGGCCCTGTTCACCGGCATGAGAAGGGGGGAACTTTTTAAGCTGAAATGGCAGGATGTGGATTTCCACCAGGGATTTATCCATATTCGAGGCCCCAAAGGCGGCCAGGATATGAAAATCCCTTTGAACCAGGCGGCCCGGAGTCTCCTGGGAGGGCACCCCCGCACCGACAGCCCATATGTTTTCCCCGGGCGCGGAGGAAACCAGCGCACCGACATAAATAAACAGGTGGCCCGCATCAAACAAGCAGCCGGCCTCCCCAAGAATTTCCGAGCCCTTCATGGTTTACGTCACGTATACGCCTCCATGTTGGCCTCTTCCGGGCAAGTGGACATTTACACACTGCAAAAGCTCCTGACCCACAAAAGCTCGGCAATGACGCAGCGTTATGCCCACTTGAGGGATGAGGCCCTGCGCCGGGCCTCAGACCTGGCGGGGGACCTGATTACCCAGGCCATCAATAGCAACCAAAACAAGATCATCAACTTAGATGATGAGTAAGGGTGTCGGGGAAACGTCTTTGCCCCACTTATTGAAATGGTAAAAAAAGTCCTTGACAAAGTAAAGTATAGGAATAACATGGACTTAATCGGATACCCGCAGATGAGCGGCCCGGTTTACTCATTGGAAACTTGATTAACTGGTTTTTAAAAACCCGGATACCCGCAGATACGGCCCGGATTAACTGGTTCAACGGAACCGGATACCCGCTACGGCGGCCCGGAAATAACAGGTTTTAATCTACCGGATACCCTGAGTAAGGCCCGGAACAGTTAACCGAACCCCGGTTAGCCGATCCAGGGCCCGCCACATGGCGGATACCCCTGAAGGCAACCAAACTTGACCGTTTGGTCCTGAGGAGTATACTGCCATGTCTTCAAGATTTTCTTCATCCTCTTTATCCCCTGACCTTCAGCAGCACCGTTTTCTCACCGAGAAAGAAGTAGCAGCATTAACAGGCCGTGCTTTGCAAACCTTGCGTAATGATAGGTGCCAAGGCAAGGGCTTCCCTTACATAAAATATGGTCGTTCCGTTCGGTATCGCCTTTCGGACATTTTGGCTGCCATGGAGAGCCGCCGGATTGAAACGGAGGCGATATGATAACTGCGATCTACGTTTTCCTGCAAGTAGTTCCCCCACCGTTAGTGCTAATCCGTAATTAATTGGACATTTATGAAATAATATGGCATGCATACCCA
>CAZLRL010000198.1:0-5754 GCA_964561645.1 uncultured Desulfobacterales bacterium | reverse complement strand
GCGATGGTGTCGATGAAGTTATAGGCCATATATTTTTCCAGAACATCCGCCGGAGGCTGCCCCGAGCTGCCGCCCACGCCGACCGCCACGGCCAGTTTGCCCCACAAAAGGTCCCCGGCCTGGTGCCGGAACTGAAACCAGCGCTCCAGCAGGGCCTGGGTGGTGGCATTAATGCCGGTGTAGTAGTTGGGCGCGCCGATGACATAGGCGTTTGCGGCCACGATCTGGTCCCGAAGCGGGGCCAGGTCGTCTTGCACCTTGCAGATGTTGTCCTCCACACATTGGAGGCAGGCGATGCAGCCGCCGATTTTCTTGCCCCGCAAGGAGATATAATCATAATCGCACCCGGTGGCTTCGAGCACGGTCTTCACCAGTTGGCTGACTCCGGAGGTATCAGCTTTTCTGGGACTGCCGGAGATGCCCAAGATTTTCATGGGTAATTTCCTTTTCGCTGAAAATGGTGCGTAAGACGCACCCTGCATTAATTTTCCAGGTTTTGACTGGTTGCGGTGCAACCTGAAGGGGGTCATCCCAAGCTCTCGCTTGGGAACGCCAATTTTATCCCAAACTTTGCTTGGGATTACCCTGCTTTCATAACCAAAATTACGATGCCTTCGCCAAGCAAGAGCTTGGCGGGCAAGTGGGTTCCCAAGCAGGAGCTTGGGAACCAGGAATAACGCAACTTAAGCCAGCCATTAGTCCCCTACTCTATCCCCCGCCCCCCTTCCCCGGTAGCACGGGCATCTTGCCCGTGTTTGGACGGGCTGGAAGCCCGTCCTACCGTTCTAAATCAGGAATGGGGGGAAGACGAGCAGGGTCCGCGACCCCGATGGCACGGGCTTCCAGCCCGTGGGAACTTCTTCCCCAAATCCTAATTACCACCATCTCAACTTACTTCTTTTTCAGCTGATCCGCCACCGACTGGATGGCGGCCTGGATCTTCTCCTGATCTCCCAAATAATAGTGGGTCAGGGGCCGCAAATCCGCGTCCAGCTCATAGACCAGGGGTATGCCGGTGGGAATGTTCAGCCCCACGATTTCCTGCTCAGAAATGTTGTCCAGATATTTTACCAGAGCCCGCAGGCTGTTGCCGTGCGCGGCGATGATCACCTTCTGGCCCGATTTGACCGCGGGGGCCAGGGTGTCATGCCAGTAGGGCAGGAAGCGGGCCACCACGTCTTTCAGGCATTCGGTCAGGGGCAGTTCGTCTTGGGGAACGTTGGCATAGCGCGGGTCCCGGCCGGGGTAGTAAGGACTGTCCGGAGTCAGGGGCGGTGGGGGCACGTCATAGCTGCGCCGCCAGATCTGGACCTGCTCCAGGCCGTGCTTTTCCACGGTTTCGGTCTTGTTGAGGCTCTGCAGCACCCCGTAGTGGCGCTCATTCAGGCGCCAGCTGTGGAGTATGGGAATCCACATCAGGTCCATTTCCTCCAGGGCCAGCCACAGGGTTTTGATGGCCCTTTTCAGCACGCTGGTATAGGCCACATCGAAGACGAACCCCTCCTGGGCCAGCACCCGCCCGGCTTCCCGGGCCTCTGCCACCCCTTGCTCGGAAAGCCCCATATCGATCCAGCCGGTGAAGCGGTTTTCCTTGTTCCACACACTTTGCCCGTGTCGCACCAGAACCAGTTTGTACATCAGTTTCTCCTGTCCGCAGTTTTGACTTTATGTTTGATGTTCCCGCAGATTGACGGCCTCCAGGGTAAGCTCCTCCAGGTCCACCTCCATGGGCTGCGCCTGCCAGATGTCCCGGCAATACTCCCCAATGGCCCGGTCCGAAGAAAATTTGCCCATGCGGGCGGTATTCAAGATGCTCCTGCGGGTCCAGCGGTCCTGATCCCGGAAGATCCGACCCACCTCGTCCTGCCGGTCCAGGTAGGATTGGTAGTCGGCCAGCAGCAGGTAGTCGTCCCGGTAGAGCAGCGAGTCCACCAGGGGCTGGAACAGGCCCCGGTCCCCCGGGGAGAAAAACCCGGAGCTGATCAGGTCCAGCGTCTCCCGGAGTTCGGAGTTGTCCCGGTAATAGGACCAGGGGTCATAGCCCCGGGATTTCAGCTCCTGCACTTCTGCCACCGTGTGCCCGAACAAAAAGAAATTCTTGGGGCCCACCTCTTCCCTGATCTCGACGTTGGCGCCGTCCAGGGTGCCGATGGTGAGAGCGCCGTTCAGGGCGAATTTCATGTTGCCGGTGCCCGAGGCCTCCTTGCCCGCCAGAGAGATTTGCTCCGACAGATCGGCCGCGGGGTAAATCTTCTGCGCGTTTTGGACGTTGAAATTGGGGAAAAACACCACCTTCAGCCGGTCGGCGACGTCCGGGTCCCGATTGACCACTTCGGCCACGCTATTGATGAGCTTGATGATGAGCTTAGCCATAAAATAGCCCGGCGCGGCCTTGCCGCCGAAAATGAAGGTGCGGGGCGTGAGGTCCAGGTCCGGGTCGCGTTTTAAGCGGTTATAAAGAGTGATGATGTGCAGGACCTGGAGGTGCTGGCGCTTGTATTCGTGGATACGCTTCACCAGAATGTCGAACAGGGACGCGGGGGCCACGGCCACCCCGGTGCGGGCCCGGATTAGCGCGGCCAGGTCCTGTTTGTTGGCCAGCTTGACCTGCCGCCACTTCTGCCGGAAGGTCGGGTTCTCGGCTAATTCCTCCAGGCGCCGCAGCTCGTCGAGATTTTTGATCCACCCGTCCCCGATCTCGCCGGTGATGAGCTCGCTCAGGCGGGGATTGCTCAAGAGCACAAAGCGCCGGGGGGTGACGCCGTTGGTCTTGTTGCTGAACTTCTCGGGCCAGAGCTCATAAAAATCCTTGAGCACGGTGTGCTTTAAAAGCTCGGTGTGCAGGGCCGCCACCCCGTTGATGGCGTGGCTGCCCACGCAGGCCAGGTTGGCCATGCGCACGTATTTGGGGCCGCTTTCATCGATGAGGGAGAGCCGCGCCAGCCGTGCGTCGTCGGCGCCAGGGGTCAGGCGCACCTGGTCCAGAAAACGCCGGTTGATCTCAAAGATGATTTCCAGGTGCCGGGGCAGCACGCCGGCAAACAGCGGCAGGGACCACTTCTCCAGGGCTTCGGGAAGCAGGGTGTGGTTGGTGTAGGCCATGGTCTGCCGGGTTATACCCCAGGCCTGGTCCCAGGGCAGCAGGTGCTCGTCCACCAGCAGGCGCATGAGTTCGGCCACCGCGATGGCCGGGTGGGTGTCGTTCAATTGCACGGCCCAGGCGTTGTGGAAATTCTGCAGGTCGGGGAACAGCCGGAGATGGCTGCGGATCATGTCCTGGAGGGCGCAGGAGCAGAAGAAATATTGCTGCTCCAGCCGCAGCTTTTTCCCCACCCAGGGCTCGTCGTTGGGGTAGAGGACCTTGGTGAGGTTTTCCGAGGCCATCTTTTCGTCCACCGCGTCGTAGTAGTCCCCTTTATTAAAGGCCTGGAAATCAAAGGACTCCACGGCTTCGGCCTTCCAGAGCCGCAGGACGTTGCAATTGTTGACTTTATACCCCAGGATGGGGGTATCGTAGGCCACGCCCCTGACCACCCACTCTGGGACCCAGCGGACCCGGTAGCGCCCCATCTCATCGGTATAGGGTTCGGTGTGTCCCCCCAATTTGACCCGGTGGGAAAACTCCGGGCGGGGAATTTCCCAGGGGTTGCCCTGCTGCAGCCATTTGTCGGTGATTTCCACCTGCCAGCCGTCCACCATCTCCTGGTCGAAGATGCCGAACTCGTAGCGCAGCCCGTAGGCAATGGCCGGGATCTTGAGGGTGGCCAGGGAGTCGAGGTAGCAGGCGGCCAGCCTCCCCAGGCCGCCGTTTCCCAGGCCCGGCTCCTCTTCCAGGTCCAGGAAATGCTGGAGGTTGCCCCCGAAGCGTTGGATCCCCTTTTTGACCTCGTCATAGACCCCCAGGTTCATGAGATTGTTGCCCAGGTGGGGCCCGGGCAAATATTCCGCCGAAAAATAGCACACCACCTTGACTTCATGTTCAATGAAACTTGACACGGTGTTGACCCAGCGCTGGAGGAGGCGGTCCCGCACCGTGTAGGCCAGGGCCAGGTAAATGTCGTGGGGATGGGCGTTGACCAGCGGCTTGCCCAGGAGATAAAAGAGGTTCTCGGCCACGGCCTGCCCCAGGGTCTGGATACTCAAACCGGTGCGGGTGGACTCCCAGGCCCCGCCGGAGGTGGTTTTTTGGGCTGGACTCATTGCTGCTCCTGCTGTTTATACCAAGTTGCAGTCATATAGTTAACAAAATGTAGCCGCAGGCTTTAGCCTGCGCCCTGGGCACGGCAAGCCGTGCCCCTACAGTAAAATTACTTGTCTGACGGCAACTTGGTATTAACTATCACATTGCCGGACGTTTAGATGGAAAGATATTAATGAATATATGTCTGAATTTCATAGAAATCTGTAGAAACGCCATTCATGGCGCCCTTTAGGGCTCGATGAATCGAGCCCCTACAATAAGCGCCACAGGAGGCTCAGCGGCCGGCGGCCCTGAGCAGCGTGGTATTTTTTTTCAACAGCCGAATGGTCACATAAAGGACCAGCCCGACCGCGAACAGCACGGCCGTGCCCCGGTCCGGCACCGGGGTGCCCCGGGCAAACCAGCTCCAGAGCATGTTCAAGAAGGTAAAGATCGCAATGATGGTGAAAAAGGTGGGGTACTCCCGGGAGAGGGCCGACCGCAGGGAAAAGGGCAAATCAGGGGGCACCCAATTTTGCCAGCGGGGGATGAAGGCCGGGGTGCGGGCCGCCCACTCACGAAACTCCTCGCCGAAGAGTTCCCATAAAAAGGCCTCCTCCGCGAACATGATGCGCTCATAATAGAGCCAGAAGACCAGCACGGTGATCAGCGTAAACCACCAGCACCGGGCCAATAGAGACATCCCGAACCAGATGAGGAAATTCCCCAGGTAGAGGGGATGGCGGACCACGGAATACAGGCCCGTGACATTCAGGGAACTGGCCACCTGTTTCAGGGTGTTGCGTCCGGACGTGCCGGCGGGCACGTGGCCCACGGTGAGAATCCTGAGGCCCAGACCCAGGAAGGCCAGGGCCAGGGCCAGGACCTGCCAGGCCGAGGGGAAGGGGTGGTACACGGCGCCGGAGGCCGCGTCGTGCATGGCAGGCAGGGCCAAAACCAGGAGCAGCACCGGGAGATAGCTGCGCCAGCGGAAGAGCCAGTTGCCGGTTTGTGGGAATTCTTCTCGGAGCATGGGGTAAAATTGAAAAGACTAGATTCTTCGGTCGCGGCGCTCCCTCAGAATGACAAAAAAATTCCTAAAGATGAGGTTTTGCAATAGGCTCCAGTCAGTGACCGGGAAAACAGGCATCCTGCCTGTTCCCACACAGGCTGGAAGCCTGTGCTCCCGCTTATAATATCAATTTCGCTTTCAAATGAAACAAACTTGCAATGTAACTAATGGATATTCTTGTTTCTTTTTACAGAAAACCGAAAACCGAAAACGGTATAAACCGCAGCGTGGGCACCGCCCACCAATTCCAAACCGCTATATGGGCCCAAATGGGTTGGCCGATGGAGGCTTCCGCGGCACGCCCTCTGAACATGAGGGTCTCAAGCAATAGAATCCGCTTTAATGAGATTGGTGGCGCCCCGGGTTCCGAGCGGCGTGCCTGCGGTGATCACCAACCGGTCGCCGCTGTTCAGATAGCCCTCACTGACAGCCAGGGCCTTCACCTTTTCCAGCATCTGGTCCACAGTCTTAAGATCGGTCATCAAGACGGAATAAACCCCCC
>CAZLRL010000197.1:0-5754 GCA_964561645.1 uncultured Desulfobacterales bacterium | reverse complement strand
CCCTTTCCGGCGGGGAGAGCTTCATCGCCTCCCTGTCCCTGGCCCTGGGGCTCTCGGACGTGGTGCAGGCCTATGCCGGCGGCATCAAACTGGAGACCATCTTTGTGGACGAAGGGTTCGGCAGTCTTGATCCCGAATCCCTGGATCTGGCCTTCCGGGCCCTGATTGACCTCCAGCAAGGCGGCCGCCTGGTGGGCATTATCTCCCACGTTCCGGAACTGAAGGAACGGGTCGACGTCCGCCTCGAAATCGCCCCCAGCAATCGCGGCAGCACGGTCAAATTTACCTTCTGAAAACCCCCACTCCCATTCGTACCGGAAGAAAATTCCACCATCAGCCCGCCAAAACCACGCCATTTTTAACGCAGGAATAAAGTAGGTTAACCTTTAGCTGATGTCTCCAGGGGCTTTATCTTCTCATATTCCTGCCTATGGGTCTCTAGGGGGGAAATCTGGAGAAAATGTATGGTAAAACCATTCAATTTTCAGATTCATCAGTGTTTTAAAGCTGAGAGAACGGCAAAGCCATCGTCCCCTCACCCAAAGGCAGGCGCACCTCACCAGGGTGCACAACGTATCCCGTAGCTGCTTTATCCCCCAGATCTTTCTGGAAAGCATTAATTTGGGCCGCCATGGCGGGTCGAGGAGTGCCGGAGAGTTTTACCTCCAGGGGAATCAGTTTTTGGCCTGCGGCCACCAAGAGATCCACTTCAGCTCCTGCGGCGGTCCTCCAGAAAAAGACCTGGGGATCTTCGCCACGATGAACCAGCGTTTTGACGATCTCAGACAGCACCGCGGTTTCAAAGATCACTCCGCCCAGAGGACCGGAGGCGGCATGCTCCGGGTCTTTGAGCCCAGCGAGATAACATAGGGTTCCCACGTCTAAAAAGTAAACCTTGGGGGTCTTGACTAAGCGCTTGCCCACATTGGCAAAATAAGGACGGAGCACAAAAACTTGGAAAGTGGCCTCCAGGACTGACAGCCAGGCCTTGGTAGTATTCACCGCCACCCCCAGATCCCTGGCACAATCAGTGAGGTTGAGGAGTTGACCGCTGCGCGCCGCCAGGAGGCGAAGGAAATTTTGGAAAAGGCCAAGATCGCCCATCTGGCGGAGAGTAGGCACATCCCGCTCCAGGTAAGTTTGTCTGTAGCTGGTATGCCAAAGATTTATGTCGCGATCAGGTTCGGCCACCAACTCGGGATAACCACCTCGAAGAAAGCTCTGCCAAAGATCCAAGTAGGCCGGACCCTGTCGGCGAGGAGAGCTTTTTCTGTTCCTTTCCCAAGCTAAAGCTTGCGGCTACTGATGAAAATTTTTCCCATCCCCCTTCGGGGCGGACCCGGATGTCCGCCCTTCAAGGGTGTGTCCCCAATTGCCCACCTGGATCATTGTTTGTCACCGGAGTCCCGATACACCAACACCGGACGGGTGGTCAGGCGCACCAGGTTCAAGGCCTCGTCGCTGATGAGTTTGAGGTACTTGGGGCGCTGGCGGCCGTAAGCCCCCAGGATCAGGAGATCGTAGCGTTCCACGGCCACGGCCTTTAAAATTTCATCCACAAAGTCCCCCTGGGCCAGCTTCTTGACCGGCGTAAAGCCGTGTTGCCGCAGGGTCTCTTCCCCGGTGAGCACGCAGGTCTGGGCGAACTCCTGGCTTTCCCCCAGCGCGGTTTCCTGCACGTGCATGATGGTGATTTCCGGCTTTTTCTGGGCGAACAGGGGGGCGATAAACTCCAGCGCGCCTTGATCGCACTGGGAGCCGCGGTAGGCCACCAGAATCTTCTGGATGGGGCGGAAATTCCGCAGGATCAGCACGGGTTGGGAGGCGTGGTGGAGGATTTTGGCGTGCACCGCGCCCAGCAAAAATCCCTGCAGGGAGGAGTGCCCCTGGGCTCCCAGGACGATGATGTCATAGTGGCCGTTTTCGGCAAAATTGAGAATTTCCTCCGTGGGATCTCCCACCACCACCTGGGGTTCACAGGGGATTTTCCCGCCCATGCAGATTTCGCAGGACTCCAGGATGCTGTCCAAGACCTTTTCGGCCTCGGCCTCCACCGCATCTTCCACGTCGGTCTTGGTGGCAAACGGCGCGTACGAGCTGTCGGCCACCATGTCCACCACATTGGGCTGGACATAGAGGGCATCCACCTCAGCCTCGAAATGCTCCAGCAGGTGGCAGGTACAGCGCAGGGCTTCCTGCGATTCTTCGCTCTTATCTACGGCAACGAGTATTTTCATGGTATCACCTCTCGCCCTAAAGGCTGAATAAGCAGTGCCGGCCAGGCCAGCGTTTAGCGCATGACCAGCACTGAGGTCTGACATTTGCTCACAAAACGCCCCACCCAATCCCGGGGGTAAAAGCGGTCCAGCAGAGACTTGCGCCCCATCCACAGGGCCAGCAGGTCCTGCTGGAGTTCGTCCGCGACAAAGCTTTCGAAGTCCTTGATATCCGTGAGTTGGGTCGAGACCTTGATCTGGCGGTCCTCATAATAATCGCCGATCTCGATCAGCCGCCGGTAGACGTCCTTTTTCATGTCCCCGGATTGGCTCAGACCGACCAACTCGACCTCTGCCTGATGAATGGTGGCCATCTGGTTGATCATCTCCAGGGATTCCTGGCTGATGTAGCTCTGGTCCAGGCAGGCCAGGATGCGGTTGAGGGGCTGCTTTTCCTTGACCAAGAGCACCGAGCAGTCCGCGTCGTTCACCACCCGTTGCGGGACCGGCGCCGCCTGTTGCCACAGACATTCCCGGCCTTTGGTGCAGCCCAGGACCAGGAGGTCGGTTTCCTCTTCCCGGGCTTCGGCCACGATCTCCTGGACCGCGTTGCCGCTGCGGAAACAAATGCGCACGTCCCTCTTGTCGCCCCGGCAGACCAGGAGTTCTTCCCAGGCGCCGTTTTTCATGGGCAGCCACTCGTGCCGCCATTGTTTCCGGGCATAGGGCGAGCCCTCGTCTTCGAAGCTTTGCAAAAAGAGGTCCCGATATCCCTGGAGGGCCTTGATAAGAGGCAGATTGGGCTGGGGCGTGACAGCTTCACCCGGAGCCACCGCCAACATGGTGACATCCGCCCAGGTATTCATGGCCAGACGGGTCACCTCTTTAAGAGCAAAGGCGCTATATGGATGTTCATCACCCGCGAACAGGATTTTCATAATATTCCTTCCTTTCTTGAACCTTATGGGTCTTTGACATCAACCTCACGTTAAACCAGGATCAGCAAGAGGGGCGCGTTGACCTGGGTCAGCCACTGAAGCTCAGGAGCGTCTTTTCTGACGCCTCTTTCCAGGGCCAAAGCCAGGAGTCCGGCATCTTGGACCAGCTCCGGCGGGGGTCCGCTGCTTCCGGGCGCGCCGGCCTGCCCGAGGCTCGCCCGGCACCCCTGGGCCTGAAGATCGCCTACCGCCTTTTGGGTCACCGCCTGCATATCCTGGCTCCCCGCGCCGTTCTCCGGGCAGGCCAGTTGCACCGGCAAGGAGGAGCCGGCAAAGAGATGCGCCAGAGTTTCCACCAGGGCCCTGGTGCCCACTGGATCAACACACCAGGCCGTCACCCGGTTTATTTTCCGGACGCTGCGAAGCCAGATCCAAGGACAGCTCAGGCGCTGATAAAACCTGGCATGCAGCCGCCTGTATATAGTGGCCTGATTAAAGGGGTAGGGCGCTCCTTCGATGTAGAGATCAAAAGGTTCCTGTTCCACGACATTGAGGAGCTCGATTTCCCGATCGCCGTAAATTACCCGCGGTTTTTGCAGCACCGGGCAGGATTCGCTTTCTGCGGCCAGCATTTCCTGGATCTCGGCCTGGCCCCTTTCCACGACTTCCCGCTCCCAGGTATGCTGGGCCCAGCCCACCCCGGTCATCGGGGCGCAGGGCGAGGGGAGTTTCACGTAGATCGGGTGAATCTCCATCTGGATCAGGCGGCCCAACCGACAGGCGTACCGGATGGCGAAACTGGAGGCCAGATCCACTTCGATGGCTACAAGTGTCTTAACCATGAATCACAACTCCCTGTCGGACTGAACCGGATACTTTCCGATCACGCGGCCGCCCCTCGGATTTTGCTCGCCGCCTTGGTCACCACTTCCTGGATTTCGCTCAACTTGAAGGGTTTGGCGATGAAGTCAAAGACCCCGCGTTGGAAGGACTCCTTGGCCGTGTCCAGGGTGGCAAAACCTGTAATGACGATAACTTCAGTGGAGGGGTGCTGCTTTTTAGCCTCCTGCAGGAAGCGCATGCCGTCGATCCCCTTCATTTTGAGGTCGGTGATGATGATGTCATAGGTGGTCTCTTGAATTTCGTGCAGGGCCTCCAGGCTCTGGGTGAAGGTGTCCACTTCAAATCCCAGTTTCTCCAGGGCCGGCTGCAGTCGCTTGCAGACGATGGGTTCGTCGTCCAGGACCATGATTCTGAGCTTTTGGTCGCTCATGTTCTCCTCCTAGGCCAACGGTTTTTCCCGAGCCGGGGAGTTTTCCTCCAGGAAGGACTCCATAAACTGCGGGATGTCGGCATCGCTTTTTAGTTGAATATCCAGTTGTCGGGTAAAGCCGATCAACCGGCCCAGGACTTTGAGGCGGGCTTCCATTTCTTCCTGGGGGAGATGGAGGACCCGGGCTATGACCAGGTCTCCCTTGACGTCCACTTTGAAATGATATTTTGACAAAATATGGGCCAGAAGCTGGGCCCGCCGGGATCTGCGGGTCATGTCCGTGACCCCGCCCACGAAACGGAAATAGATGTGGTTGTGCTGCGGCTCAGGGTGCATGCGGGCGTCGATCAGATTCAGGTGATAGCCCAGACGCAGGTGCAGGTTCATGTAAATCTCGCTGATCACCGCCAGGTTGAAGCCCTCGTAGGCCGTGCCGCCGGGCGCATCGGTCCAGGTCTTGGTGAGGCTGGACATCAGGCCCTTGAAATCCACCGCTACGGGCTCGGTGCTCCACACCCCCGGCGCGGCCACGCCTTCCCACAGGGCCCTGAGGGGCAGAGACCGGATTTGTTGCGGCAACACCTGGTTCCCCTGTACCTCGGGGTCGATCCCGCCGCCCAGATCCAGGATCTTCAAGCCCAGGGGCACATCGGAACTCAGGGTGAAAATCTTGACGCCCTTGAACCGCTTCAGGAAGCGGGGCAGGTTCATGAGCTCATTCACGGCCTTTTCATGGATGAACCGGATGACGTCGTGTACCGATTCGCAGCCCTGGGGAGTGAAGTCCAGAGCCTGGGGATCGATGAGATGCAGGGGCGCGATGCGCTTTAAGAGTCGGCGCAGCTGCCTGAATTCGTGGGTGTCTTCGAACGCGGGGCTTTGCACCAGTTCGTAGCGCAGCAGTTCCTTGACCCGGCCTTCGTAAACCACCCGCTGCTTGGTGTCCACGGTGATCTGCTCCCCCTCGGCCAAGCGCTCGCACGCGCCTTCCACCCCCACCAGGGTGGGCACCCGGAATTCCCGGGCGATGGTGGCCAGATGTCCGGCGGCCGAGCCCCGTTCCGCTACAATGGCGGCGGCCTGGGGCACCACCGGGGTCAGCCAGGGCGCGGTGTATTTGATCACCAGGACCGCGCCGGCGGGAAACTGGCTGAGCCTGGCGTCCGAATCCACCTGGTAAACCGGGCCGGAGCCGACCCCGGCATGGGCCACCGTACCCTGGCCCTTGATGAGGACCGGATAACGAGTCGCCACCCCGGCAATGTCTTCCCTGGGCGGCAGGGCCGCCCGGGAGATATTCATAAACCTGGATTGGAGAGATCGGAAG
>CAZLRL010000196.1:0-5769 GCA_964561645.1 uncultured Desulfobacterales bacterium | reverse complement strand
GTGGGCATCCGCACCGGCGGCGCCTACCTGGCCCAAAGGCTGGCGGACCGGATGAGCCGCCGGGCCGAGCGCACCGTGCCGGTGGGGGTGCTGGACATCACCCTGTACCGGGATGATTGGACCCGCATCAACCACAAGCCGGTGGTGGGCAAAACCGAACTGCCGGGCTCCATCGACGATCGGGAGGTGCTGCTGGTGGACGACGTGCTCTTCACCGGCAGGACGGTGCGGGCCGCGCTGGACGCGCTGATTGACTACGGCCGCCCCAGCCGCATCGAACTGGCGGTGCTGGTGGACCGGGGCGGCCGCGAACTTCCCATCCGGCCTGATTTTGTGGGCCTTATCCTCAACCTTCCTCCGGCCCAGCGGGTCAACGTTTACCTGACCGAAATGGGCCGACCGGATGAGGTGGCCATTGAATCAGGCCCCCCGGAAAGATCATGAAGGACCGTCAAAAGAAAAGCCGCCGGGGCGCGGCGGGGCTGAGGCCCCTGCCCCCGAAGCGGGCTGCGGCTTTGCAGGAACAGATGGCCCGCCTGAAGGAGGCCCTGGCCGCGGAGGAGGACCTGCCCACGCTTCAGGAACTGGTGCGGACCGGTCCCGAAGACCTGGACTGGGAACTGCATCTCCTCCGGGATTTGGAAAAAATCTCCCATCCCGCCATCCCTCCCCTGCTGGCGGCCCTGTTCGGCCCCAGCCCTGACAAAGAGCGGCGCAAGGCCCTGAAACGCTCCCTCCACGTTCTCAAAACCAGGGGCATGTCGGTCCCTGACGATCTGCTGCCCCGGGAGGCGCCCGGTGCGCCGGTGGCGGGCGAGACCCCCGGGCTGACGGCCCAGCTCTCCCCGATTTATGGCACCGGCGACCGCTACATCATCCTGGAAGGGCCCCGGGACATTCTGGACGGCAATTTTTTATTGGCTCGGCTGAGCGACACCGACGGCTTGCGGGAATGCCACCCCCTGTCCCTCAAACGCAAACAGCGGGAAGAGGTTTGGGAACATTTCCGCAGCCAGGGATTCACTGATTGGACCGAAGCCCCCCCGGACTATGTCGTGCGGCTCCTGGAGGAGGCCCTGGCCCTGACGCCCGACGGGGAGCCCAGCCGGGAGGGCTATTTGCCCTTGCGGGAAAATCTCTGGCGCCAGGTGGGCCGGCTGGAGGAAATCCCGCCTCTGGAGGCGCGCTTACCGGCCCTCAACGAGGGAGAGCGCCGCGACTTGCTGGAGCAATCCCGGGAACTGGTTGCCAGCGAACTTTTTCACTCCTGGCTGCCAACCCTGGAGGAAATCACCCCCTGGGCGGACCAGATTCAGGAAATCGAGAACAGCCCCCTGGTGTTGACTGAGGAGCAAAAAAACAGACGTGTTCAAGGAGTGGCGGACGAAGCCGCGGCCGCGCTCTTTCCGGAGGAGACCAGGCCCCGCTGGGGGCGGCGCCTCCTGGAGATGGCCTACTTTTTGGACCTTACCGGGCGCATTTCAGAGGCCCGGGCCGCCCAGGCCGCGGGGGAGGACCTGCTCTCCGGGGAACGCAGCCCCCTGACCGGCGAAAATCCTGTTCTCCAGGAACTGGTGCGGGTGTCCCTGGTGCTGGCCTGGGGCATACGCCGACCCGAGGAGGAACCCGAACCCGAACCGTCATCGCTGATAGTCCCGCCATGGAGCACTTGATCCGGAGGTAACTATGCCCACCACCCTGGAAGTGAAAACCGGCTCCAAGACCGAATTGGCAGATATAACCGACAGGATTCAGCAGGTGGTGGCGAAAAGCGGCGTGAAGGAAGGCCTCTGCCAGGTCTTCGTGCCCCACACCACCGCCGGGGTCACCATCAACGAAAACGCCGACCCCAGCGTCAAAGCCGATATTCTCATGGTCTTGAACAAGCTCATCAGCGACCGGGAGTCCTACCGCCACGCGGAAGGCAACTCCCCGGCCCACATCAAGGCCTCCCTGGTGGGCCCCCAGCTGACGGTGATCGTGAGCCAGGGCCGCCTGCTCCTGGGCACCTGGCAGGGCATCTTTTTCTGTGAATTTGACGGACCCCGCAGCCGCCGGGTGCATGTCAAGGTGACCGAGGGCTGATGGCCAGGAAACGCAAATTTTTCGCCGACGTCAAGCTCAACGATATTCCCCTGGGGAAATATCTCCGGGGGGATGCGGCCCTCAACGACCGCTATGTCCTCAAGGACTTCCTGGAATACGTCCACATGAAAACCGCGCTGCTGGCGGCTTACTCCGGCTCCTATCCCCTGGTGGAGCCCCGGGAGCTCTTGCCCTCCTTTGAAAAGACCTTCGCGGAATATCCGGAGCTGCCCAGCTTCAGCCTGGTGGCCTTCAACCGCCCCCTGTCCTACCAGGAGGAGGTTTTCCAGTTTGATCTGCTGCATCCGGCCCAGGAAGGGAAAAAAGCCCTGCGGGATAATCTGGAGAAAATCTCCCCCCACCTGGACAAGGAACGCCGGGCGGCATTCCGGAGCCGCTTCGGCCACCGGGACCTGACCGACCCGGGCCTGTATGAGGAATTTCTGGACTATCTCTTTCACATGGACCGAGGTCATGTGCTCGCACTGGACCCGGAAGGGGTATTCCGGCTTTTAGGGGTCTACGCCTCCTTCCCCTCCGACCTGGACAATGAAATCAAGACCATGGGCCGCCAGATGGGGAAATTCAAGAGGCAGGACAACGCGGTCTACGAGCGGGAGCGCTACTTTGTCTATCAATTCCTCATGGAACTGTACGGCTTTCCCATTGCTTCCGAGCGGCGGACCTCCGCGGCCCTGTTTGCCCGCAAACTGAGCCGGGCCAAGGAGCAGTATCTTATAAAAGTCCTGGGCAATTCGGACCGCATCATTACCAGTCTGTGCGGCTATGAGCAGAAGAGATTTCCCCTGGTGGAAAAAATGGCCCTGGTGTCGCTGCCGGCGGATTTTACCGAGACCCACAAACATCTGGCGGATGAAGGCTATTTCGTGGACCGCCAGCGCCGGGTGGTGCTCTTCAAGGTGACCTACCAGCAGCACCGGTATTCGCCGTTGAACGTCCTGGAAGACCGGGCCCTGTCGGTGCTGAACCAGGAGATCATCCATCCCTGCCACGGCGGCCGGGACTCCGGGTTCAATCTGCTCAAGGAGACCTACCGCTTCCTGAAGGATCTGACCGACATCGTGCGGGGGGAATATCTGGGTTCCATCATTTATCAGCGCTCGGATCTCATCACCGCGCCCAAGACCCACGGGGACCGCCTCAAGTTTCTGGCCGCCTGGCTGGCCAAGAACCAGCGCCGCCTGGCCACCTACAGCGCCGAGAATTTCGAGGCCGCCAAGAAGGTCCTGAACACTTATCTTTTGAACAAGGACTACAAAGAAGTTTTTGCCAAGTACCCGGACCTGCACCGGGAGGCCCTGCGGCAAATGGCCATTCTCACCCAGGCCCACCAGCTTACGACGCTCGAAAAACTCACCCAGAAACTCGCGGACCGGCGGCGTCTGGGCCCCTATCCCCGCCTCTCCCAAGCGGTATCCTTTTTGGAGGAAAAACGGGACGAACTGCCTTACTTTTATCCCGACATGTTTCAGAAGTGCTTGGATTTATGGAAAAAACTGTTGGACTATCCTTATTTCAAGCGCCTCCAGCAGCAGGACTCTCCTCCCACCATCCCCTATCGGCACCGGGTCTGGCAGCTCATGATTTTGGGCAACCGCCTTGTCGAGGACCTCAAAAAGCAGCACCAGCAGGTGCACGACGAGGTGGAACGCGGGACCCCCTTCCCCTTCCTGGCCACCATCGCTACTACCACAACCCCGGCGCAAATCAAGAAGCGGGCCCAGGCCCGGGCCAAATCTGAGCTGCTGGGTTAGGAAGGTACGCAAGAAAAGATTTCGGTTGACCAGGGAACAAGCCGGAAAATAACCGGATTTTTTTCAAGCTTGCAAAAACTATTTTTCTGTCATTCTGAACGTAGTGAAGGATCTAAAGCTTATTGAAAAGAATAGGTTCTTCGGTCGCGACGCTCCCTCAGAATGACAAAAAAACCGAAATATGAGGTTTTGCAATAACTTCTAGTACTTTTAAACGCGAAAGGCGGGATGCGCTTTGCTTTCCCGCCCTACTGCCCTGCGTTTTCCCGCCCTACTGTCCTGTCCTATTCCAAATGTAGGGGCCGACCCATGTATCGGCCCGAAAAGCGGGCGCACACGCGGATGCGCCCCTACAATTATTTTGTCTATTATTCCGATGATATGACACTAGATTCTACGGGCGCGACGCTTCCTGGCCCGCCCTTTCCCAGGTCTTCATTTCGAGCCTACCAAGATGCCCCGAGTCCCATTTTTTTCCAGTGAACAGGGAAAAATTTGTAAGGCTCAATTGCACCTGGAGAAAAAGGACTTAGATTTCTCCCAAGGTCAACAAGTCCCAATCCCATTGTAAAGCTCCTATTTAGCCTCATCCTGTTGCCGAGTCTCCGAGGAGGACAGCAATGAGTGACAAAAATGGGCCCAAGCATGTGG
Source organism: uncultured Desulfobacterales bacterium (assembly GCA_964561645.1). Taxonomy (GTDB): domain Bacteria; phylum Desulfobacterota; class Desulfobaccia; order Desulfobaccales; family 0-14-0-80-60-11; genus JBGSLA01. Next base: position 1,258 of record CAZLRL010000196.1, on the reverse strand, counting down.
TTATTGTGGGCGGCGGCTTTGCCGGGCTGGGCTGCGCCCGCAAACTGGCCTCACGACCGGAAGTGCGGGTTACCCTGATCGACAAAAACAATTACCACCAGTTTCAGCCGCTGTTGTACCAGGTGGCCACCTCGCTTTTGGCCCCGGACGACATCGCGGTCTCCCTGCGCAAGGTATTCCGGAAACACCCCAACGTGGACGTGAAGCTGGCCGAAGTGGAGTCCCTAGACCCCACGGCCAAGACGGTGACCACGAAATCCGGTGAGGTCTACCAGGGCGACTACCTGGTTTTGGCCGCGGGTTCACAGCCCAACTTTTTCCGGACCACCGGCGCCGCGGAGCACTCCTTCCCCCTGTATTCCCTGGACGACGCGGAGCGGCTGCGTTCCCGCATCCTGCAGGTGTTTGAAGACGCGGACCGGGACCCCAATCTGGTGGACAAGGGGGCGCTGAACTTCGTCATTGTCGGGGGCGGGCCCACCGGCACCGAGATGGCCGGCGCGTTGGCCGAAATGATCAACAGCACCATGACCCAGGAGTACCGGGACCTGGCGGTCACTGCGGCCAGGGTCTATCTCATCGACCACGGCCATGCCGTGCTGGGCCCCTTTTCCGAGCGGGCCCACGAATATGCCGCCCGGGTGCTGAAGCGCGACGGCGTGCAGATTCGGCTGGGCACTGCCGTCAAGGAGGTGGCTCCGGGCCACGTGGTGCTTTCGGACGGCACCAGGATCGATACCCACGTGACGGTCTGGGGCGGCGGTCTGATGGCGGCGCCCCTAGCCGGCAACTCCGGCCTGCCGCAAGGGCGCGGCGGCCGCATCGACGTCCGGCCCGACCTCACGATAGAGGGTTTCCCCGGCGTCTACGTGCTGGGCGATTTTGCCAATATTCCCAGTCCCGGGGGCGGGACGCTGCCGCAGCTCGGCTCGGTGGCGCTCCAGACCGGGTACTGGACGGGGCAACATATTTTATATGAGATCAAGAACATCGCCCATTATCCCTTTCACTACCACGACAAGGGTTTCATGGCCATGATCGGCCGCAACGCGGCTATCGCGGAGATCGGCGAGCATCGCCATGAACTCCATGGCCCGGTAGCCTTCGCGGCCTGGCTCGGCGTGCACTCCTATCTGATGAGCGGGGTGCGCAACCGCATCGAGGCCTTCATCGAGTGGGCCTGGGATTACTTTTCCGCCAGCCGCGGGCCCCAGGAGCTGGACCGCTCCGACGCGGCCCGCATCGACTGGGGCAAAGA
>CAZLRL010000195.1:3578-5790 GCA_964561645.1 uncultured Desulfobacterales bacterium | reverse complement strand
CAACTCTGGGGAACAAGAGCACGACCCCCGGCCCCCTCCCCCCTCCAAAACCCCAAAAATTGGGGGGGGCGGGCCGCCGGACCATCCGGCGGCCAGGGACGGCCACCCACAGGAATACGACTCCTGAAGAGATTTGCAGCACTCGTCCATTTAGTTACCCGGCTCTCTCAAAACCATGAAAAAGTAGTATCCCTTTAATATTAGACGTTATTTTGTCATGCTGAGCGAAGCGAAGTATCTTATTTTTGGAGATTCTTCGGTCGCTTGCCGCTCCCTCAGAATGACAATAAAGGCGTCGCCTTATCTCCTGGTTCTCAAAATGAATAAAGGATTTTTGACCAATTACTATTTATCGGTGGGCAGTGCCCACCCTACATTTTTACATTCGATATTTACATTCGATATCAAATGAGTTTAGTAGGCGAATCACCTCTCCAACTCGAAAATCGAAACTCGAAAATCGAAACGAAAAACTAACTGCTGACTGCTGACTGCTTTTGGCTTAAAGCTTAGAGCCTAAGGCTTAAAGCCTTGGTGTTGAACCTTGAACTTTGAACCTTCAACCAACTCCTGGCGCGCCGCCTCCACATCGGCCCGGATCTGCCCGGCCAAATCGTCGATGGACTGAAACCGGCGTTCCTCCCGCAACCGGGTGACGAAATCCACCTGCAGGCGTTCTCCATACAGGTCGCCGTTGAAATCCAACAGATGCACCTCCAGGCTCAAATCCTGATTGTCAAAGGTGGGACAGGTGCCGATGTTGGCCACGCCGGGGAGCAGGTCCCCGTCCCGCTGGACCCAGACCGCGTAAATGCCCGACGCGGGCAACAGGTCGTTTTCCGGGGCCAGGTTGGCGGTGGGCACCCCCAACAGCTTGGCCCCCCGGCCCTTGCCGGCCACCACCTGGCCCAGCACCCCATAGTCACGGCCCAGGAGGCGGTTGGCCTCCCGGACTTTCCCCAGGCGCAGCATGGCCCGGATCAAGGAGCTGCTGACCACCGCGTCATCCACCTCCACGGCCCACACCACCTGCACCGTGAAACCCAGGGCCTGGCCCATTTCTTTGAGCAGTTCGATGTTGCCTTCCCGCTTGTGGCCGAAACGGTAGTCGTGTCCCACCACTATTTCCCTGGCCTTGAGGCGCTCCCAGAAGTAATCCTGGACAAATTTCCGGGCCGGGATGGCCGCGAATTCCCGGCTGAAAGACACCACCACCACTGACAGGCCCAGGCTTTTGAGCAACTCGACTTTCTGGGCCGGGGTGGTGAGCAAACGCAGGTGAGTCTGGGGGTTCAGGACCTTCAGGGGATGAGGGTCGAAGGTCAGCACCACGGGCTGGCACTCCAGCTCCCGGGCCCGGGCCAGGACCCGGGAGAGAATGGCCCGGTGACCCAGGTGCACCCCGTCGAAATTCCCCACCGTGACCACGGTGCGGGAAAAGGGTCCGGAGCCCAGGGGCGGGCTAGTGGACGTCATGAGCCCCCTCGGTCTCGGCGGAAATCACCTTGACATTGCGCATAAAAATACTATAAACTTATTGATTGGAAAATGCCAGGAGGGGAGGCTATTTTCCCCTGTTGGCCCAGGCCGAAGTGGCGGAACTGGTAGACGCGCTAGGTTCAGGGTCTAGTGGGCGACAGCCTGTCGGGGTTCAAATCCCCGCTTCGGCACCACCTGATTAGATCAGGCGTAATCCCCAGGGGTTGCGCCTTTGGTTTTGGGGGCGGGTCAAATTTGCCGGATCAGGTCCTGGGCCAGTTCTTCCGCGTCGAAGACCTCCTCCAGAAAAAACCAGGCCTCCCCGACCTCCCGGGAATCGGATAAAGAGAGCAGGGCCATCTCCGTATAGCCCAAAAGGGTGTTGAGGGCATTATTGAAGTCGTGGACCAGGCCCCGGGGTTTCGGGCCCGGCGCGGTTCTGTGCCCGGTCGGCCGGTTCTGCAGCGCCGCGCCGGCCGCTTCGGCCTCGGCACGCCGGCCCTCGGTGATATCCCGAAAATACTCCATCACTTCAATGACCCGACCCTGAGCGTTCCTCAAGGGCAAGGTTGCCACTTGGAACCGACTCGGGGACCCTCCCACTGACGGAAACGATACTTCTTTCAAAAAAACTTTCCCGTGCTCAATCGTTTCCGGAGCCGTAACACCCAGGGCCGGGCGTTTCCCTGCCGTAACCGGCGGTAAAACATTTCCGTTCCTTAAGGAGAATGGT
>CAZLRL010000195.1:0-3568 GCA_964561645.1 uncultured Desulfobacterales bacterium | reverse complement strand
TTTTGACCCCGATGGAGGCATCGGCCTGGGCCATGACCGTGGTGGGCACCCGGATCAGCCTGATGCCCCGGTGCGCGGTGGCCGCGGCCAGCCCCACCAGATCGATCACCGCGCCCCCGCCCACGGCCATGATATAGGAGTGGCGGCAAAGGCCGGCGGCGTTGACGGCCCGGTGCAGCCGTGTCAGCGCCCCGGGGTCGTTCTTGACCACTTCCCCTCCCGGAACCACCAGGGGCGCCTCGGCCAGCTGACAGTGGCCGTCATAGGTACGGCAATAGGCTTCCAGGTCGGCGAGGAGCCCGGGATGATGCTCATAAAGTCCCTTATCCACCACCGCCAGAAGCTTTTTGGGTGGGTCCGGGCCGCGTTCGCCGACGATGTCCTTGAGCAAAGGATTGTGGCAGGCGAAGAGATCCCGGGTGAAATGCACCGGATAGGAAAAGCTTACCTGGATCTGTTGCTGCAGGGGTTTCATATTGTGAGCCCGGTCTGCCGGCGGTGGGTTTGATTAAAAAATAATCATCATGGCGTTACTGGCAACTGAAAAGAATCGGTGGCCAAAAATGGAGGCCGTGGTGAGCCCATTAGAGGGGAGGATCAGGGACCGGAAGGTCCCTCCCCTCCCTTCAGTTCCCGCCCCTTTTCCGGGAGAACGGGCATCCTGCCTGTTCCTGCACAGGTCTGGAAGCCTTGCTCCCGCTCTTTGTAGGAGCTTGATTTATCAAGCCCCTAAGGGCGCCATGAATTGCGCCCAGGTTGAGACGACTGTCTTGGTGCCTTGGACCGGCCCGCGGCCCCTTACCCCCCCCTTGCCCCCCCAATCCCGCAAATTCGGGAGCACAGGCGTCCCGCCTGTGTAACACAGGCAAGATGCCTGTGCTCCCGGGAAAATAGGGTTGGGAGAGGGGGGGTCCCCGAGTTCTGACCCCCTTTCCCCAATACTTTTCTATCTCTCTATATCGTCACGGGGCCCAAAACGCCGAGATGTCGGTAATCACCGCCAGCAGCGGCGAGGGATTGATTCCCAGCCAGACGATGGCCACCACAATGGCCGCGCCCGCCAGACCGACGCCCACATCAAGCTGGAGAATCAGCAGTTGCCGAAACGCGGAGCGCAGATAGAGGGACACCAGCACCTGGAAATAAAAATAAATGGAGATGATGGCGGTGACCACGCCGATGATCGCCAGGATGATGAAGTTGGCCTGGATCACGGCCCAGAAGAGAATAAATTTCCCCAGAAACCCCGCGGTGGGCGGCAAACCGGCCAGCGACAGGACACACACCCCCAGGATGCCGCCGCGCCAGGGGCGGGAGTACCCGAGGCCCTGCAAATCCACCAGCGCGTCCAGATCCTCCCCGGGTTCGGACAGAGCGCCCAGCATGCCGAAGGCTCCCAGGTCCATCAGGGCGTAGACCGCCAGGTAGAAAAGCAAGGCGGGCAGGCTGCCCTGTTTCACGGCCACCAGGGCCATGAGCAAATAGCCCATCTGACCCACGGACGAGTAGGCCAGCAGGCGCTTGACCCTGGTCTGATAGACCGCGGTGAGGTTGCCCGCGATCAGGGTGAGCGCGGCCAGGACCCAGAGGGCCGGCCAGGCCAGGTCCCAGGCCGGGGCGCTCAGATCCACCGCAAAGCGCACCAGCGCGGCAAACAGGGCCACCTTGGAGCCGGTGGACAAAAACGCGGTCACCGGCGCCGGCGCGCCCTCGTACACATCCGGGGTCCAGAGATGAAACGGCACCAGGGAGACCTTGAAGCCCACTCCCACCAGGATGAGGGCCAGGGCCAGCATGACCACCGGCAGGGGTGTGCCCGCAGACCCGCGGGACAGGGAGGCCTGAATGTCCAGGGTGCCGGTGGCGGCGTAGAGCAGGGCCACTCCGAAAGCCAGAAAGGCGGAAGCCACCGCGCCCATGATGAAATATTTCACCCCCGCCTCCTGGGCCGCGGGCAGATCCCGGCGGATGGCGATGATGACATAGAGGGAAATGGACAGCAGCTCCAGGCCCAGGAAAAAGATCAGCCAATTTTGGGCCCCGGCCACCAGCACCATGCCCAGCGCGGCGTACAAAATCAGGGCGAAAAACTCGTCGCCTGCAAAGCCCCGCACCTGACTGTAGCGGTAGACCAGGAGCAAAGTCAGGCTGGTGAGGGCCGAAATGAGGCCGTCGAAATACCGGGCATAGCCCCCCAGGTCCAGCATGTTCAAGAAGGAAGGCTGGGTGGGGGTCAGCACCGCCGCGGCCACCCCGGCTCCCAGGGCGGTGGTTAATGCCAGGGCGAATAACAGCCACACCGGCCGCCGCGGGAAAAAGGCTCCGACACAGAAGACCAGCAGCCCGCCCGCAGTCAGGATCAAAAGGGGAAGTATGTTCCAGTAAGCCTGCATAAAACCGTTTTATCTCCGGACGGCCTCAGAAAGTTACCCCGTCGGGTGCGTTTTACGCACCAAAACCGCGGCCACATGGCGGACGGGACGCCCGCCCTACCAGCTTTTCATGATTTTGAAAGAAACGCAGGTCCATGAGGAACTGCCTTGAAAAGTTTCGAGTTTTGAGATTTGAGATTAAAGCCTTGAACCATAAGCTCTAAGCTTTAAAATCTCTGGTCCCAAGGGGAATATTTGTAGGGCGGGCACGCCCGTCGTTATCCTGCTCTGAAAGCAGCAGTCGTCAAACGTAGGGGCGAGGTTCCCTCGCCCTCAGATAGGGCGGGGAGACCCCGCCCCTACTGCGGCATGCCGACCTCTTTCATGGTTTTGGGTGTTCCCTTGGAACATGAATGGCTCGTTCCCAAGCTCCCGCTGGGGAACGCAATTGACCCAAAACTCCTGCTTTGGCAAAAATGTAGGGTGCGCTCTGCGCACCAAAATGGCGGGCGGGACGCCCGCCCTACCAGCCTTCCCATGGTTTTGATAAAGCCCGTGATTCATTAGCGATGTCAAAAACTCTGGGCCAACAAGGGAGTTTGCTGCAGCATCAGAGCTATGGAGGATTCAAATAATTTCAATAAGGGACCCGGATGCAGGCCGATGTAGAGCACCGGCAGGGCCATGATCACCAGAATCAGGACCTCCCGGGGCTGGACGTCCTCCAGATAATGTTCCGTTTCGGCCTCACCGAAGAGGCTGTCCTGAACCAGGCGCAAAATATAAATCACCCCCAGAATCACCCCGATGAAAGCCAGAATCGCCACCACCGGCCGGGCCTGGAAGGTGCCGATCAAAATCAACACTTCGCCGACAAAATTATTGAGGCCCGGCAGGCCCATGGAAGAGAGGGCAAAAAACAGAAAAAAGGCACTGAATACGGGCATCTTCTTCCAGAGACCGCCCAGATGGGAAAAATCCCGGGTCCCCAGGCGCTCGTTCAGCATGCCCACCAGAACAAACAGGGCCGAGGTGGACAGGCCGTGATTGATCAACTGCAAAAGCGACCCGCTCAAGGCAATGGTATTCCAGATGCCCAGGCCGATGACCATCATGCCCATATGCGCGATGCTGGAATAGGCCACCAGGCGCTTGATGTCGGTTTGGGCCAACGCGATCCAGGCGGCGTAGAACAT
>CAZLRL010000194.1:0-5830 GCA_964561645.1 uncultured Desulfobacterales bacterium | reverse complement strand
CCCAGGGATATTCTTTTTGTCAGGTACCCTTCCTTTAAGGATCAGTGGCTGTCTTCCCTACCCTTTCCCCTACCTCTTTCCCTCAGGGGGAAAACCCGACGTTCCAGCAAGGCAAGAAAGGCAACCCGTTGTTCAGGGGCCAGGGTCTGCATCGACTCCATAAGTCCCCGGACCGCCTGGGCTTCCAGTTCTTCCTGTTGGGCCCTTATTTCCTGCAATTTTCCCTGAATTTCGGGCCATGATGGATGGTTTTGTTTGAGCAGTTGGAACAGGTCCCGCCGGTGCCTGTCCAGTTCCATCCGCAGAGCCCGCCTTTGCCGCTGGCGTTCGGGCATCAGCCGCTGAAGTTGCTGACATTGCTCATTTTGCAAAGGTAAGGAGCGACAGATTTCCTTCACCGTTAGAGCCGGCCCTGATTGTATCCGAGGGCTTGGGCCCGCGTCCCGGAAATACCGGTAGGCGAGCGTGCCGATGACCCCCACATTCAGGGACAGGGAAAAGATCAGCACATAAAAAAGCCGGGTGGTGGTCATGCGCGGTTCTCCTGTCCCTGTTGGGCAAGTTTTAAGCCCTGGGCCTGCTGAAACCTGTTTCAGCGCACGTGCCAGTCATCGCCGGTGGCCCAGGCCGGGCGGCCGCTGGCCTCCCGGAGTTTCATGGTGCGGTCGCCGGTCATTTCCGTGACCAGAATGAAGGGTTTGTTGATGATGGAAATGAAAGAACCGGTGACCGTCACCCGGTCTTTGGGGGCGATAGAAAGCTTATGTTCTTCCATGTAGCCCTTGGGGGCCAGGATGGCGGTAATCTGCCCCTCAGATGTGTTGAGCACGGCCTGGACGCAGTAATCTGTGCCACTCCCGGCGGGGACCTGCGCCACCCGCACCACTTCGCCGGAGACGGTGCCCACGGTTTGAGGATTGAACAGGTTGCTGTAGTGCAGACGCCCGCCGCGCTGGGCCCAGGTGGAGGATATAGTTAGCATTAAAAGTAAAAGCACTAGGGCCGCTGAAGTTGAAAAGCTGATTTTTTTCCCCATAGTTTATTTACCATAAATATGCAATTAACCGGATTTACAATTAAATAACCCCCTACCACCCAGAAATCGGCGGTCCCCAGGCATTTTTTACTCTTCGTTTTTCCGGCGCATTTCCCTGCACCTGGACTGCCCGGGAAGCTTATGGAGGATCAATTCCAGGCGTTCTTTGAGCCTGAGTTAAGCTTCCCATACTGCGGCCAGCGTGTCGGTTTGACTCCGACCGCGTTGTCCGCTTTTTCCCTCGGCTCCCATTGGTCTGCTCCGTGGTAGCAATTTAGAACCCTAGTGGGCTTTACCATACAGGGGCCGGCCTCCACTGCCGACCCCCATGTGCCTCGAATTTTTCTTAAGGACCCCTTTACCGCTGGCCTTGCCCGGCCCAGGCCGGCACGCCGTTGGCATCCCGCAGCTTCAGGGCCTGGCCGTCTTTCTTCACTTCCGCGGCAATGATGGTAGGTTTACCCTCATAGGTAATCCGGGAGCCGTTAACCTCCACCTTATCTCCTGGGGTGATGGTCACGGCTTGTTTTTCAACATACCAGCTGGGCCCCAGGTGAACCGGGATGGTCTCTTTGTCGGTCTTGAGGGTGAAGTGCACCCCGTACGATATTCTCTTGCCGGGGGTGAATTTTTCCAGGCTCATCACTTCACCGCTCAGGGTTTCCACGGTTTTGGGATCGTACAGCCGGCTGTAGGGATCGCCGGCGCCCCAACCGTAGCCCTGTCCGCCTCCCGTGCCCCTGCCGGGCTGGGCCCAGACGCCGCTGACGAGAATCAGGGCGATGAGCCCCACCAAGGTAATCATACCGAGCTTTTGCATGTCTTTTTCTCCTCCTTTTTCAAAGAATAGGGTTCCTGAAGGAATGTCCTTGGCCCCTTCAGCCCCCCCCCCCCCAACCCCAAGGCGGAGTTGGGAGAGGATAGGGGGAGGGGGATGAGGAATTGAAAAGGGGGCGGCTTCTTTCCCCCTCGACCACGTTACCAACAGCGACCGCGTCCCTTACCGCCCGCGAAGCCCCTGCCTAAGCCGGGGCCATAACCTGCCGGCGCGATCTTGCCGACTTCCGTGCGGTAAGTGGCAGCCTTGGCCTGCAGCTGTTCCCTTAAAGCCCAAAGCTCCTTTTGCTTGGCGGAGATCTGGCTCTGATCCGGGTTCTGGCTGTTCCACCTGGCCGCCAATTCAGCCTGCTTTTCCATCATCTGGCGGCGCAGGTCAGCGGTGTCATTGAAAAATTTCTGCCGTAGATCAAAAACTTGCCCGGCCTGCTCCGGGGTAAGGTTGGCGCCTGCGCCCCAGCCTCCCCGGCCCCAAGGCCCGGCCCAAGCTGGGTCGGCCGTCATCAGTCCGAGCCCCAAGATAGCCAGCAGCATGAGGAGTAAACTGTTTCTGAGCCTTACCTTGCCAGTCATGTCTGCATCCTCCTTTTCATTTTATATTCTCGTTTATCCGGTTTCAATCATATAAACCCAAAAAAATTGCCACTTCGGCGCGTGATGCGATTACGCTCAAATTTTATGCAGGTAGGCGGCATAACCAAAAAGGCCGTTTTCAAAGGCCTCCCGACCCCGGGTATAGCGCCGGTAATGCGGCTGGAACTCCAGGACATAGGATTCCGCCTCCTCCAGAGTCACGGTAACTTCCTTGAAGTATTGGTCTCCGGGAATACCCAGGAATATGTTATGTTGACCGGCCTCAAGCCGAAAATTCCGCTCCAGGACATATTTCATGCCCAGGCCTTTTTCCGATGAGACGCGGCCTTGATCATCGACGGCCGGGCCCTCTTCCAGCCGCCCTTGAACCTCATAGGTTCTGGCTTGCCCGTCAATATTGATCACAAAGGCATAAGTGGGTTGGCCGTAAGGCGAACTTTTGGGCTCCAGGAGGTAATATCCGGGGAGATGGGTTTTTAGAGAGGCCTTTAAAACCAGATCGGCATACCCGGCGGGGGGCTGGCTCATATCCTTGACCTCCTGGAAGACCTGGCTCGCCTGGCTCTGGGATTTACTCCTGATCATCTCCATACTGGCCCCGCAACCGGCGAGGATTATGGCTGGCAAAAAACCTAGCAGCAGTCTAAAGGTGGTTTTCATGTTAGCTTCCTTTCGCGAATGAGGGGCCAGGGAGGGCAAAAGTGAATCTATTTTGTAAATTCGGTTATCCGGTTTTACTAAGATAAACACCTCTCCCCGTTAATTCCGGCGCGAGGCGGGTGATTATAATTTTTAGCCTCGAAAATTTATTTGACTTTATTTGTTTAACCGGTTATATTTTTTGTATGAAAACACAAGCCCAATTCTTTAAAGGCCTGGCCGACGAGACCCGCCTGAAAATCCTCTGGCTCTTGCTGCAGAAAGAGGAACTCTGTGTCTGTGATATCATGGAGGTCTTGAAAATCACCCAGTCCAAGGCCTCCCGCCACTTGCGCTATCTCTATCATCTGGGGCTGGTGAGGGACCGCCGGGAGGGCGTCTGGATGTATTACCGCATCTCGGTGGCCCCGGAAAGCTTGGAGGACAGGCAGCTGAGGCTCCTGGGCGAGATGTTTCAAGACCACCCTGAAGCTCAATCCCTGAAAGCACGGCTGGAGGAGTGGATCGAGGCCAAGGGTCTGTCCGGCCTGAAGACGGGCACGGACGCAGAACTTCACTGTTCCTGTCAATGAAGGGAGCGGTGGGGGCAAAGAGGTTTTGCAGAAGGGGAAACGAGATGACTGTCTCTCATCTTCTGAGGGTCCAGGAACAGAGAAATTTTTTTTATTGCATAAATTTGTTTAAACGATTACTAGAATACGTATGAAGCACGAGGCCAGAGTCTTTCGCTCCTTGGCGGACGAAACCCGCCTGAGCATGGTGTGCCTGCTGATGCAGCAGGAAGAACTCTGCGTCTGCGACTTCATGGAGGTGTTGGAAATCACCCAGTCCAAGGCCTCCCGCCACCTGCGCTACTTGTATAACACCGGTTGGGTCCATGACCGGCGGGAAGGCTCCAGGATGAAATATCGGCTAGGCGCCCCCCCCGGCGCCCTGGGAGAAAAGCAGCTGCAGATGTTGTCAGACGTCATGGCCTCTCACCCGGAAGCCCAGGCCTTAAGAGGGAAGCTGTCCGGCTGGTTGGAGGACAAACCCCGGACCAGGGGCGAGAAAAAAGCTGATAGGTTGATAGTTCAGTCTGGTGCTTAATATTTTTTTTTAGTAACCTCTAGTTAATAAAACGGATATACGATTATCAAAACTCGGTAAGGACTCGGTAATATGGCCACTGTCGCCAAGCGATTAGGATTTGTCGAACGCTTCCTCACGTTATGGATTTTCCTGACCATGGGCGGGGGGGTGGCCTTAGGCTACTTCATCCCGAGCTTCACCGAGGTGTTGACCTATTTTCAGGTGGGCACCACCAACATCCCCATCGCCATCGGCCTCATCCTGATGATGTATCCGCCCCTGGCCAAGGTGCGCTACGAGGAACTGCCCCGGGTTTTTAAAAATTTCAAGGTCCTTACCTTATCGCTGATTCAAAACTGGGTCATCGGCCCCATCCTCATGTTCCTCTTGGCCATCGCCTTTCTCCGCGACTATCCGGAGTACATGGTGGGGCTGATTATCATCGGCCTGGCCCGCTGCATCGCCATGGTCATCGTCTGGAACGACCTGGCCCAGGGCGACACGGAATACTGCGCCGGCCTGGTGGCCTTCAACTCCATCTTCCAGATGCTCTTCTTTTCCATCTATGCGTATATCTTCGTCACCATCCTGCCTACCTGGCTGGGCATCGCCTCCGGCCTGCAAGTGCAGGTGACCATTTGGCAAGTGGCGGAGAGCGTCTTGATCTACCTGGGCATCCCGTTTTTCGGCGGCATGCTCACCCGCTTTGCCCTGGTCAAGAGCAAGGGCGTCAAATGGTATGAAGAAAAATTCATGCCCAAAATCAGCCCCATTACGCTCATTGCCCTGCTATTCACCATTGTCGTCATGTTCTCCCTCAAGGGCGAATATATTGTGGAGCTTCCCCTGGACGTGGTGCGCATCGCCATCCCCCTGGTGATCTACTTCCTCTTGATGTTCTTTATCACCTTCTACATGTCGGCCAAAGCGGGGGCGGGGTACACCATCTCCACCACCCTGTCGTTCACCGCGGCCAGCAACAATTTTGAGTTGGCCATCGCAGTGGCCGTGGCCGTTTTCGGCCTCCAGTCTGGGGAAGCCTTTGCCGCGGTCATCGGCCCCCTGGTGGAAGTGCCCATATTGATCAGCCTGGTCAATGTGGCCCTGCGTTTCAAGCAGAAATATTTCACCCCGCCGCGCTGCGCCATGTGCGGGGCTGAGGCGGGGCTGGGCTATCTCTTCCATGCCCGGTGGGGCGAGAGCGAGGCCTATATCTGTCCCGCCTGCGTCCGGGCCGCCATCCAGGCGCCGGAACGGCCTGAATAAGCGAACCGTGCGCGCCGTCCCAAGGAGGGTCTGACCCATGTTCAAAAAGATCGTCTTGGCCACCGATTTGTCTCCCGCCTGGGATGAAATCGTCGCTTGCGCCGGGGAGTTGAAGCTCCTGGGCGTTAAAGAGATCATCCTGGCCCACGTCATCACCGTCAAGTTCCTGGGCGGGTTTAAAGAAAAAATTCAGGCCGAAGCCGAGCCCAAGTTGGAAGCTCAGAAGGAGCAGCTGCAGAGCCGGGATTTTCAGGTAAGAACGGAAATGCTCACCGGGTTGCCGGGGTTTTCCCTGAACGACGTGGCCCGGCGTCACGGCGCCGACCTCATCGTGGTGGGCCCGCAGAAGACCTCCCGCTGGCAGGA
>CAZLRL010000193.1:0-5850 GCA_964561645.1 uncultured Desulfobacterales bacterium | reverse complement strand
GATGACAAAAAATAAGGAAAATGTAGGGTGGGCTCTGCCCACCAACTAAACCCTATTGATTTAAAGTCGTTTTTGCTGAACCAGAAACCTGACACCGAAAACAGAAAACCGAAAACTCACTAACCAACCTGCGGCCGCTGCCAAATCCCCGGAATCTCCGCGCCGCACTGCCCGCAATGCCCCCCATTCATCCGGACTTCCCCGATCAAATACCCCCGCCGGGAAATGACCAGCTCCTTGCAGGCGTGGCAGTAAGTGCTCTCCGCCTCATGCCCCGGCAGGTTGCCGATGTAAACGTATTTCAGCCCCGCCTGCCGGGCCAGGTCCCGGGCCCGCTCCAGGGTGCTCACCGGCGTGGGGTGCAGGCTTTGCATCTTGTGCATGGGGTAAAAGCGGGAAAAGTGCAGGGGCGTCAGGGGCCCCAGATTCTCTTTGATCCAGGCGCACATGGCCGTAATCTCCTCGGGCCGGTCGTTATGCTGGGGCACGATCAGGTTGACCAGCTCCAGGTGTACCCCCCGGCGGCGCAGGGTTTTCAGGGCCGCCAGCACCGGCTCCAGTTCCCCGCCCACCAGGTCCTGGTAAAACTTGTTGGTGAAGGCCTTCAAATCAATACAGGCCGCGTCCAGCACGTCAGCCAGCTTTTCCAGGGGCTCGGGGTTGATGTAGCCGTTGCTGTGGCAGACGTTCAGCACCCCCGCCTGCTTGGCCAGCCGCCCCACCTCCAGCATGTATTCGTAAAAAATCACCGGCTCCACATAGGTGTAAGCGATGGACGCGGCCCGGCTCTGCTGCGCCTGGGCCACGATCTGTTCCGGCGGCAGGTCCAGGTTATAGGTTTCTTCCGGCAGGGCCTGGGAAATCTCCCAGTTCTGGCAAAACTTGCAGTGGAGATTGCAGCCCGCGGTGGCGATGGAATAGGAGAAGCTGCCGGGCAAAATATGGAAGAAGGGTTTCTTTTCCACCGGGTCCACATGCACGGCGCAGGGATTGCCATAGACCAGGGTGTAATACTTGCCGCCCCGGTTCTCCCGCACCCCGCAGTCGCCCCGGTCCCCGTCCATAACCTCGCAGCCCTGGGGACACAAAAGGCACTTGACCCGGTTATTGGCCAGGGCCTGGTAAAACAAAGCCGGTTGTGGCTTGATGAAGCCCTGCTGCATTCCCGGCTTGCCCCAGGCAAAAAGAGGGCCGGGGAGGCTCAGCAGGGCCAGGGCGCCGAGGCTTCCCTGAACAAAACTGCGGCGGCTGAGGCGCCAGGACCCCAATGCCTGCGGGTCCGAATGCATGCTAGTCCTTTTCTCGCCGGGACCTCACCGCCTCAGGGTAGGCAACAATAAACCCCCTGCCAGTGGACAATGGTGAGGTGAAGGGCGTCGGGTGTAAGTCTGACGGCCAGGTTGGCCTATGTGTGGCTCAGAAGGAGCGCGAGCCGTTAATCCGGTGGCGCAGCACTCCGGAAGTCTTGAATACCACGACCTTGCGAGCGCGCAGGATGAGATTTTCCTTGGTCTGCGGGTTTCTCCCTCGCCGGGCGTTTTTTTGCCGCACCGAGAATTTCCCGAACCCACTGATGAGCAAGTCTTCTTCGCTGGCCAGGGTGTCTTTGATGATCTCCAGGACCCGTTCTACTACCGCCCGGGATTCCTGTTTGCTTAACCCTACCTGAAATTGTAAGCGATTGATGAGTTTTTCTTTGGTGAGGGCCATAACCTAGCTTTTGCCATTAATTGAGGTCGTGAAAATATATAACTTATAATAAATAAACAAAAATTTCGTGTCAAGACTTTTTTCTCAGGCCGGGTGGGAGCTCCGGCTGGGATGGCTGGGAGGCGGCTCCACCACTTTGTGTTTGCGCGGCGGCGGCACCTGGCGGCGCAAACCGATGTTCAAAGCCCCGAAGCGGCAGGCGTCCACACACTTCATGCACATGATGCATTCCCGGGAATCCCGCTCCTCGTAAGCCCGCACCCCGGTGGGGCAAGCGGGCACGCAGGCCAGACAGTGGACGCAGTTCCCTTCGACGAAATCCAGCTTGACCAGGGAGATGCGATTAAACAGGCTGTAAAAGGCCCCCAACGGACAGAGGAGGCGACAGAAAAAACGGCTGATGAGCACCACCCCGATCAGGATGAGCACCAGCCAGGTGACTTTGTTCCAGAACCAGAAGCCCAGGTTTTGCCACAGCGCGGGTTTGATGGCCAGGATGGGAAAGGCCCCCAGCAAGGTCCCGGCCGGGCAGATGAGCTTGCAGAACCAGGGGTCTCCCAGGCCCAGTTGATCGACCAGAAATAACGGCATTAAAACCACCAGCACCACCAGCACCACGTATTTGCCGTAGCGCAGGGGCCGCCACAGGTTGAATTTGGGGGTGGGAATTTTGTACAGCAGGTCCTGGATAAGACCGAAGGGGCACAGCCAGCCGCAGGGTATCCGCCCCACCAGGACCCCGATGAACCCCAGGTACCCGATCACTATGCTGCCGATTTTGGGCACCGCACCCGAGGAAGCTCGCACGGTCCCGAAAAAATTCTGCATCGCGCCCACCGGACAGGACAACAGCGCCGCCGGACAGGCGTAGCAATTCAACCCCGGATGGCAGATGGCCTTGAGGGGACCTTTATAAATGTCCAGCGTAAAAGGGAAGAGCAGATAGCCGTTGGTGCCGATGGCGACCAGGGTTTGGACCAGGCGCCGGAACAGATTCATCTAGCCGACCCCGATGCAGCTCAGGCAGATGGTTTTACCCAGGTTCAACAGAAAGTCCAGCTCACCGATGTTGATGCCTATGAGAAACAGCAGGGAGAAAAAAATGATCAGGCCTACGGCCCAGGGATTATGCATGGCGTGCTCCCGGGAACAGATCTGGAAATTTGTTGTTCTGGGACTGGTCCCGAAACGTTAAGTACTCAAAAGTCCTTTAAATTCCCCCCTTTTCTAAAGGGGGGTTAGGGGGGATTTGTAAGTATATCTCCATAGCTGATTGCCTGCCAGGCACCTGGGGCGCCCGAGAGAAAAACGGCTTTTGCCAAGGCTTTGGGACACCTCAGATTTTTTCTTACAATCATTATAAACACAAGACTGGGGAAGGGGAGATTTTTTTCAAATTTTTTTCCTCCCTGTATTGACAATTAATAATATTAGAATATTATAATTATATGGAAAATGAGACGGCTCAAGAGCGTTTGGAAAGAGCAGCCCGGTGTTTGCGAGTCCTGGCCCATCCGGTCCGCCTGCAGCTGATTTATCTGTTGGGTAGCGGCGAGCATTCGGTGCATGAACTGAAGCAGCAGGTCCAGGCCTCCCAATCCAGCGTCTCTCAGCACCTGAACCTGCTGAAGGACAAGGACATCGTGGAATCCCGGCGCGCGGCCCAACAGGTGTTCTATCGCCTCAAGGACCCCCGGGTGCTCCAGCTCACGAGCCTGACCAAAGAACTTTTTTGCAAGGAGAACCTATGAGTCTGTGGCGGCGAATTTTCAAAGGCTTATCCGGAGGCCGGAGGGCTGCCGGAGAGTCTTCCTGTGAGACCCAAACCGGTTTTAGCTGGCCGGGAGGCTGAGGGCCGGCCTCGGGAGCGGGTTTCCGCTCCCACAGCGCCTGTGCCCTTGACGCCCCTTCTTCCCCCTCCGAAAAGGGCAGCCCGACCACTGAAAAATCCAACCACTAGGAGAGGTGCCCGTATGGAAAACATCAATCCCAATCGCACCCTGGACTGCCGGGGCGACGCCTGCCCCCTGCCCCTGCTCAAGACCAAGAAAGCCATGACGGACATGGCCTCGGGCGAGATCCTGGAAGTCATCGGCACCGATCCGGGCTCCAAGCACGACCTCCCCAGCTGGGCGGCCCGCACCGGCAACGCCTATTTAGGGGTAAAAGAGGAAGGCGAGCTCTTTTACTTCTATCTGCAAAAGAAGTAGCGCCATGACGGACACTTTAGCCATTATGGTAAGCACCCGGGGCGCCTTGCCCCACCTGCTGGGTCTGGTGGACGCGGCCGGGAAACGAGGCCTGGCCGTGACCATCTTTTTCACCGGCGAAGGCGTGCTGGTCACCCAGGAACCCGGCTTCGAGACTCTGGCCGGCCGGGCCAAAATGGCCCTGTGCGAGGTCAGCTTTCGGGCCCTGGGCCTGGAGGGCGAGGTCCCCGGCATCGGCTACAAGGATTTTGCCACCCAGGCCCGCCACGCGGAAATGGTGGAAGACTTCCCCCATTACCTGGTCCTGTAATACCAGGTTGCCGTCACAAGTAATTTTACTGTAGGGGCACGGCTCGCTGTAGGGGCACGGCTTGCCGTGCCCAAGGCGCAGGCTGAAGCCTGCGGCTACTTGGCATAAGGAGAGCACTCATGAAAAAAGTCGCCGTGGTCGTGCGGGAGCCCGCCCGACACTACGAAGCCCTGCGCAGCGCCCTGGGCTGCCTCCTGGAGGACCATCAGGTGAGCTACGTGGTCCTGGACCGGGAGATTGACCCGGACGAGGCCTTCAGCGACAACCTGGGCTTTCTGGAGGAAATGGAGGGCCGGCGCTTCAGCAACCATCCGGCCAACGCCGAAAAATACGGCTTCACGCCGCTCAGCGTCCCGGAAATCGGCGAGCTGCTGCGGGAGCAGGAGATCATCATTCCGTTCTGAAAATGTAGGGCGGGCGTCTCGCCCGCCAATTCCTTCTCGAAACCCCGAAACTCACAGCTTATAGCTTAAAGCTTACAGCCTATAGCTTATTGGTACAAAGGATCGCCATGAAAATCCTGCACCTATACCGCCACCCCCCGGACGATCTCACCCGGGAGCTGGCCGCCAGCGTTTCCCAAGACCGGGAAACCCGCGATTTTTTCCTGTTTCAAGAGCCCGTGGATTACGACCGGCTCCTCACCCTAATTCTGGAACACGACCAGGTTATTTCCTGGTGGTAGCGAGGTAAGAGCATAATGAGTCCGAACAACCCTTCTCCCCCGAACCTCAACCTGACCCCTGAACTGCAGGCCTACATTCAGGAACAGGTGGAAAAGCAGGTGGCCGAGGCCCTGAAACTCAAAGGCCTGGACGTCGCCCGTCCCAAGCGGGTGGCCATCATCGCGTCCAAGGGCACCCTGGACCAGGCCTATCCGCCCCTGATCCTGGCCACCACCGCCGCGGCCATGGACATGGAGGCGGCCATTTTCTTCACCTTCTACGGCCTGGATATCGTCAAAAAATCCAAATATAACAACCTCAAGGTGCCGTCTTTGGCCAACCCGGCCATGCCGGTGCCCATGCCCAACATCATCGGCGTCCTGCCCGGCATGACCGCCATGGCTTCCTGGATGATGAAGGACTGGATGAAAAAAGGCGGCGTGCCCACCATCCCCGACCTCCTGGAATTGGCCCAGGAAAACGGGGTCCGCCTCATCGCCTGCCAGATGACCCTGGATGTCCTGGGCATCAAAAAGGAAGACGTACTGGAGGGCCTGGAATTCGCCGGCGCCGGCCATTTCCTCGACTACGCCGCGGACGCCGATATCACCTTGTTTATTTAACGGCAACTGGCACCTGATGCAAAACCTGTTTTTATGTCGTGTGGCCTCTGGCTCATGATAGGTCGCCGGTTCCCTGAGCGAACGCGGGATTTTGCAACAGCTTGCAGTGTCATGGCCAAGAATAATTGCCACAATAACTGCAGGGGCGCACCGGTGGGTGCGCCCTTTTGGCGGCCGACACCTGGGATATAAGTTGTCATTCTAAGCACCCCGAAGCATCCAGGGTTGAGCCTCGCAATTAACCCTACAACGACAGTTAATCAATTTTGCAGCCCTTTTTTCTTTTTATGCGAGAGGTAAGCGAGATGGTTTCTCTGTTGAATCCACCGCAC
>CAZLRL010000192.1:3508-5870 GCA_964561645.1 uncultured Desulfobacterales bacterium | reverse complement strand
TGAGGGAGCGCCGCGACCGAAGAATCTAGACCCTTCGCTGCGCTCAGGGTGACAATAACGATTTTTGCAGGAAACTCTTATAGTTTGAGATTGTTGCAAAAGTATTTGGGAGGGGGCCGGGGGTCGGCGGACCCCTGCCCCCCCTCCCCAACCCTCTCCCCCAACCCCTTAAATAACAGCGGGAGCGCAGGCTTCCAGCCTGTGCAGAAACAGGCAGGATGCCGGTTCTCCCGGTAAAAGGTTGGGGGGGAGCTCGAGGAGAGGAAACGCTGGCGAGACGCTTGTGCCACAAGGCCTCGGTCCCCCGGCCCTCCCCTCGGGTGTGCTTCTACCTAAGGAGAAACTATACATGTGCGGCATTGCCGGCTGTTTAGGCCGACGTGATGAACAGACCATCAATCGGATGCTGGATGCCATGACCCATCGGGGTCCCAACGATCGAGGCATCCACCTTCACGGCGACCATGTTTTTGGCCACACCCGCCTGTCCATCGTGGACGTGGCCGGCGGGCATCAGCCCATCCTGACCAAGGGCGGCGCGGCGGGCATTATTTGCAACGGCGAAATCTACAATTTTCGTCACTTGCGCGAGGAACTGAGCCCGAAGTACCACTTCACCACCCATTCGGACTCCGAAGTGGCGCTGCATTTATATCTGGAAAAGGGAGCGGACGCGGTCCGGGAACTGGACGGCATGTTCGCGTTGGCCATCTTTGATGAAGACAAGTTCCTGCTGGCCCGGGACCCCATCGGCATCAAGCCCTTGTATTACGGCTACGTGGAGGACACCTTTTATTTCGCCTCCGAGCTGGGGGCCATGAGCCTGGCGGGCGTGGAGGTGGTGCACGAGTTTCCCGCCGGCCACTACTACACCCCCGAGACCGGACTGGTGGAGTATTACCGGGTGCCGGAAGTACCGGAGAGCCTGATCGCCGACGAAGGCGAAGCCGTGGAGCTCATCCGGGGCGCCCTGATCGCGGCGGTGAAAAAACGGCTGCTGGCCGATAAGGAAATCCACGTGGGCTCCTTTTGCAGCGGCGGGCTGGACAGCAGTCTTATCGCGGCCATCGCCGCGGAGGAGATTCCCCATCTCCATACCTTCGCGGTGGGTATGCGCAATGAGGCGGGGGACATCAGCGATGACCTGAAGGCCGGCCGTCTGGCGGCCCGCCACATCAATTCCACCCACCATGAGCTGATTTTCACTGAACAGGACTACTACGAAGCCCTGCCCCAGGTTATAAAAAAACTGGAAAGCTACGATCCTTCCCTGGTGCGGTGCGCGGTGCCCTGCTACTTTACCTGCAAACTGGCCGCGGAACACGTCACCGTGGTCCTCACCGGCGAAGGCGCGGACGAGGGCTTTGCGGGTTATCATTACATGAAGCACCTGCCCCCGGAAGAACTGAACCAGGAATGCCGCCGCAATTTTTCCACCCTGCACAACATCAACCTGCAGCGGGCCGACCGCATCGGCATGTTGTTCAGCCTGGAGCTGCGGGTGCCTTTTCTGGACGTGGCCATGATCGACCTGGCCATGAAATTGGCCCCGGAACTGAAGGTCAAACGGTCAAACGGCGCGCTCATCGAGAAGTGGATCCTGCGCCAGGCTTTTGCGGACACCGGCTACCTGCCCGACGACATCCTCTGGCGCTACAAGGTGCAGTATACCCAGGGGGCGGGTTGCGAGGACCTGGGGGAAAAGCTGGCCAACCAGGAAATGAGCGACGCTGAATATTTGCGCCTCAAGCAGGAGAATCCCGAGGCCCAGATCAACAGCAAAGAGGCCGCTTATTACTTCAAGATTTTCCAGCGCTACCACCCCCAGCGGTCGATTCTCAACTCCATCGGCATCTGGAAAGGCTTTGATTTTGCCGAGGAACGGCAGAAAGTCCAGGGCACCGTGGACGGCCTCCTCAAGCATCAGCGTATATAAGCAATGCGGGTATCGCGTCCCAGGTTTTGGTGCAAAATATTTTTATCCTAATGTCGGGGCCGACCCGGGTGTCGGCCCGGCGGGCGGGCGCACACCTGGATGCGCTCCTATAAAAATTAGCCCGGGCAAGCGCCGGCTTGGGAACCCCCCTTTTTTGCCAAGCTCCTGCTTGGCAAATATTTTTCGGGACTTATAATAAGTTTTAAGTTCCCCGGCAAAGCCTGGTTGAATATTTTGCGTTCCAAAGCAGTCGCTCGTGACTCTGAGGCTCTCGTAAAAGTATGAACTGGCCTACAATCCTAATTTTCTGTCAGCTGAAGGAAGTTAAGTATCTGAACCTATGAATATTACTAGATTCTTCGGTCGCAGGCTCCCTCAGAATGACAGTTAGAGTCGTAGGGCGGGAAAGCGAAGCGCATCCCGCCT
>CAZLRL010000192.1:0-3498 GCA_964561645.1 uncultured Desulfobacterales bacterium | reverse complement strand
CTGGACTTATAATAAGTTTTAAGTTCCCCGGCAAAACCCGGGGGAATATTTACTTTCGAAGCAGCAATCAATGGTGCGTGAGACGCACCCTACACGGTCTCTGAACTCAGGGCGTAGGGCGGGAAAGCGAAGCGCATCCCGCCTTTCGGGTCTTTAATCCTTGAACTTCATTCCTCGTGCCCAGGTTGTACTTGGGCATGAAAATGGAGGGTCAGGCAAAGCTTGGGATGAACTACAACGTTCTCGAGCTCAGCTTGGAAACGAGGCTTTCTAAATTCGTGGTGCGTGAGACGCACCCTACATGTCTTTGAACCTTGAACCTTGAATCTTGAACTGTGAACCGGCCTCATGATCACCTACCAAGGCGTCACCAAGGTTTTCGGGTCGGGCCCCGACGCGGTGGTGGCCCTGGACGACGTCTCTTTTGAAATTCCCCAGGGCCAAGTGGTCGTTTTTTTAGGCCCCTCGGGCTGCGGCAAAACCACCCTCCTCCGCTTGACCAACCGGCTGGACACCCCCACCCGCGGCACCATCTTTGTCAAAGAGCAGAACATCCTGGACGTGGACCCGGTGAAACTGAGACAGCAAATGGGCTATGTCATTCAGGAAATCGGACTGTTTCCCAACAAGACGGTGGCGGATAATATCGCGGTGGTCCCCAAGCTGTTGGGCTGGTCCAAAGAGCGCATCAGGGAACGGGTGGAGGAGCTGTTGCAGTTGATTCGCCTGGAACCGGCAGTGTTCCGCCAGCGGTATCCGGTGGAGCTTTCCGGCGGCCAGCAGCAGCGGGTGGGGGTGGCCCGGGCCCTGGCCGCGGACCCGGAAATTTTGCTGATGGACGAGCCCTTCGGGGCCGTGGATCCCATCAACCGGGCGCAGCTCCAGGACGAATTTTTGAGCCTGCAGGCCCAGATGAAAAAGACCGTGGCCTTTGTGTCCCACGATATTCACGAAGCCATCAAGGTGGGCGATAAAATCGCCTTGTTTGACCAGGGCCGGTTGATCCAATATGACAGCCCGGAGATGATCCTCACCCAGCCCAAAAACCAATTTGTGGCCGATTTTGTGGGCGCGGACCGGGCCTTGAAGGTGCTGGGCCTGATCCGGGCGGAAGATATCATGAACCGCTCCCCCCAAAACCTTGTCCAGCACACGGAAAAATCTCAGGAAGCCCTCAAATTTCTTCAGGAAAAAGGTTTTCACCACGCGGTGGTCCTGGCTGAGGATAAGCCAGCTGGGTATGTTTCCCTCCAGGAGCTCCAGGACCACCAGGGTACGGTCCGGGAGGTCATGGCCGAGTACCCGGTCTGGCTGGAAGAGCATCACTCCGCCCGGGAAGTCCTCTCCCACATGCTCATGTACGGCATACAGACCTTGAGTGTCGTCGACAGTCAGGGAAACCTGGCCGGTACCGTTTCCTACCGTGATCTCCAGAAAACCCTCAAGGAAACCTATGACGGCAAAGCGTAATCTCAAGCGGCGGAGGGGCCGGTGAGCACCTTCAGCTATATCGGCGAAAATTACCGGTACATTCTTTTCCTCACAGGCGAACACCTGGGGATCGTGGCCCTGTCCCTGCTGATCGCCACCGGCATCGGGGTGCCTCTGGGGATTTTTATAACCCGCCGCCAGCGACTGGCCGACCGGGTCATCAACGTGGCCAACATCCTGATGACCATTCCTTCCATTGCCCTGTTCGGCCTCATGCTGCCGGTGCTTTCCGTGGTGGGCCACGGGCTGGGCAAAGTCCCCGCCATCACCGCGCTGGTGCTCTACAGCCAGCTGCCCATCATCCGCAATACCTATACGGCCATCAAAAATGTGCCGCCGGCCGTGGTCAACGCCGGGCGCGGCATGGGTATGAGCCGCTGGCGCCTGCTGGTCGAAGTGCAAATGCCCCTGGCCCTGCCGGTGATCCTGGCCGGCCTGCGCACCGCTGCGGTGATGAACATCGGCATTGCCGCCATTGCCGCGTATATCGGCGCCGGCGGCCTGGGGGTCTTGATTCAGCAGGGCATCGGGCGGGTGCATGAAGAGATGATTTTGAGCGGCGCCATCCTGGTGTCGCTCCTGGCCATCGTGGTGGACGGCGGCATGGCCCTGCTGGAACGGCTGGTCACGCCGGAGGGCATCAAGATTCAGCGGGAGCGGACCCGATGACCGCCTACGTTCCCAACCTCTTCCGATTGGTGCTGTTCCTGGCGGTTTTCGCCGCGGGCGTGGGGGCCCAGAAAATCGGCCTTATCGCCTATGTCGCCGATCCTTACGAATATCCCTATATTCTGGCTCTGTTGTGGCAGCACCTGTACCTGGTGACTATCAGCATGTTTCTGGCCACGGCCCTGGGCCTGGGCATCGGCATCATTCTGACCCGGCGGCGCTTCAAAAAATACGCCGGGGTCTGTATGTATATCGTCAGCCTGGGCCAGACCATCCCTTCCCTGGCGGTCATCGCCCTGGCCATGAGTTTTCTGGGCATCGGCATGAAACCGGCGATTTTCGCGCTGACCATTTACTCCATTTTGCCCATCGCCCGCAACACCCTGGCGGGCATCATATCGGTGCCGCCGGCGCTTTTGGATGCGGCCAAGGGCATGGGCATGCCGCCCCGGACGATTTTGTGGGAGGTGGAATTGCCCAATGCGTTAATGGTCATCATCACGGGCTTTCGCATCGCCCTGATCATCAATATCGGCACCGCGGCCCTGGCTTTTCTCATCGGCGCGGGGGGCTTGGGCGACCTGATCTTCACCGGCATCAGCCTCATGGAACCCGACCGGCTCCTGGCGGGCGCCATTCCGGTGACCCTTCTGGCCCTGCTGGCCGATTTTCTCTGTGATCTGGGGGAAACCTTCCTGGTACCCCGGGGCCTGCGGCTGAGCCAGCGGTAATGGTAACGATCTGAAACATGGTGATAAAACGTGCAGTTGCCCCTGCGTAGGGGCGGGTTTATAACCCGCCCTCAAATTGTACCAAATCCCTTCGAACCAACTTCCGGGACAGTCTCTTGTGAGCCCCTGCGGCTCTCTCGAAATAGAAATAAATTTGGTGGGGCGGGCCTCCGTGCCCGCCAGACGATGGGCGGCCAGAGACGGCCGCCCCACCAGAATATGGGCGCCAGAGGAATTTTTCATAATAGTCGCTTGTGGGCCGTATGAAAAGTTTGGTAGGGCGGGCGTCCCGCCCGCCATCTCGGTGCGCCAAGCTCACCGTACATTAGCTGATTCATTTTTCAACTTTGAACCTTGAACCTTGAACCATGAACCCTGAACCCTGAACTCCCTTCCCTTGACCACTACCGGAAATACTGATAGGTTCCCGTCATGAAACGCTACGTGGTTTGCCTGGGCGCGGTCAATCTGGAGCTGCTTTTCGAGGTCAGCGATCTCGAGGGCTTCTTGGCCGCCTGGGGCACCGATCTTTCCCGCGGGGGCGAAGAAGCCCTCTCGCCCGACGAAGAAAAACGCCTCCAGGATCTATTGCCCCGCTTTGCCAAGC
>CAZLRL010000191.1:0-5905 GCA_964561645.1 uncultured Desulfobacterales bacterium | reverse complement strand
CTCGGCTTTGGCGCCGCCGGGCTCCAGATACCGCTCCGGCTGGTTCCGGAATAATTCCTGGCACCGGGAACTGCAAAAGGCATAATTGCGGCCTTGATATGTGGCCTGATAGGGGCTGTCCGGCTGCACCAGCATGCCGCAGACGGGGTCCGTGGTCTTTTCAGGCGCTTCCGGGGCTTTTTGTCCGGGCGCCTCGCGCTCGCCCGGCTCCTCCGGTTGCAGGTCCATGCCGCACTGGGGGCACTGGCCGGGCTCGGTCTGGCGGACTTCGGGATGCATGGGGCAGATATAAAATTTTTCAGGCCTTTCGGCTTCTTCGGTCTTGGCCGCTTCGGCGGCGTAATAGGAGGGGTTTTTCTGAAATTCTTGTAAGCAGCGTTCACTGCAAAAGAAATATTGGCGTCCCTGATACTCGGCGCGCCGAGCGGAGTCAGGGGACACGTGCATGCCGCAGATGGGGTCCTGGGGCTGCCCGCGGTTTTCTGGTGCCGATGTAGTCATAAATAGACTCCATCCCGGGAAAGTAAGAACCAGGTCGAATCGCCCGGCGAAAAATCTCCTGAGTTCGAGGGTACTGTTCCGGGCCGTCTTCCACCGCAGCCGCGGCCCGCTTTGGGACTGCCCAAACCGGGCCCTGGTATGACCGGTCAGACCGGGGGCCGCGCCGGGAAAAATCTTTTCACTGTTAAAATAATCACGCAGTTCAAGGCCGCAAGGGCACAAGCCCCCGGGAAATTGACCTCTTGGATATCAGGGCCACAAAAATCGCGGACGCCAGCAGGCGGGTTTTTGGCGCCAGGGGCAGAATTCCGGTTTATTTCATGGAACACCATGAACACCATTAGGAGTTATCCTTGGATTGGTTAAATTCTTTTCCTTTTTCTACCAGCTGTCGCGCAACCTATCGTTCTGTCATCTTGAACGAAAGGATCTAGAAGTAATTGAAAAGACTAGGTTCTTCGCTGCGCTCAGAAGGACAGAATTTCCAAATCGAGGTTTTGCAACGGCTGGTAGATTCTTCGGTCGCGGCGCTCTCTCAGAATGACAAGAAAACCGAAATACAGGTTTTGCACTAGCTTCCAGCAGTCGTAAAAATAAATTGGCTTTTTTTCGGGTAACTCTTAAACTTAGGCAAAAATACCTTAGTGTGTGATAAGGGGGGAGCACAATTATGATCAGCCCAGGGAAAGAAAGATCTGCCCGCGTCACGGCGCCCTGGTTTCTGTCCAGGACCGGCCGGAAAATTGCTTCCGGCCCTAAACAAGAAAGATTCCGCCTCCATTCACGGAGATCCCGGCTGCCTGCTCTGCTGATCCTGGGATTGGTCCTGATCCTGGCCTGTCCAGCCCTCCTTTTGGCCGAGGTGGAGGGCTTTCCCGAGCCCACGGCTGAAGAGGGCATGACCCTCTCTGTATTTCCGGTTTACCAATTTCCATCCCACGTGGATGGCGGCGGCGACCTGGGTGTGTTCAGCCTGTACTCTTATGCTGATTTTGCCAAACAATTCAACGAAAAATTGGGGGCCGGTATAAGCCTTCATTATCAGTTTGATAATTATGAATTTTCCGGGCTGACCGCATTTTATGTGGCCAAACCCTGGAAGGAAGTGATGCATACGGGCATCAGCATCCCCATATTTTATACCGTGAACGACAAATGGGAGATCGTTCTCATCCCTCAGGGCCAATTCTCCGGAGAATTTGATGCCAAGTTCGGCGATTCCCTGGTGTATGGCGGCGGCGCCGGGGTTAAATACTCCTTTACACCGAACATCCGCCTGGGCGCCGGTGTCGCGGCGTACTATTACCTGGAAGAGGCCCGGGTGTTTCCCTTCCTGATCATAGATATGAAGCTCAGCGGCAAGTTCAACCGGTTCTCCATCTCCAATCCCTTTCACCTCAGCCCGGCCGGACCCGCAGGTGTCATAGTGTCTTACCAACTGAACCGAAAATGGGATATCGGGGTCGGGGGCGCCCTCCGGTCCTCCCGCTTCCGTCTCGATGACAACGGCCCCATTCCGAACGGCATCGGGGAATACACCAGGTTCCCGCTGTTTGCCCGCCTGTCCTATAAGCCGGTTCCGGAGGTAACTGTGGCTATCTACGGTGGCTTATCCGTGTACAATCGGCTGCGGGTGGAGGACCGCCACGGCGACGAGCTCTACGAATCCGGTCAGGATGTGGCGCCGCTGATCGGCGGGTCCATCTCCGGGAAGTTTTAACTCCTTCCCACAGACTGCTTACCATGTTTCAGCGGGTGTCAGCCGACCTGGTGCTGGTGGCACTCAAAGAGGCGCAGCCGCGGGGGATCGCGCCGCCCCGCCTGAGGATCAATCCGGGGGAGGCCTTTCCGCCCACCCATCCGACGACCCGCTTGTGTCTGGATTTGCTGGGAGAAGCTTTGCAGGCGGGGCCGGTAAACTGCCTGCTCGACGTGGGCTGCGGCAGCGGTATTTTGGGCCTGGCCGCGGCGGTCCTGGGGGTTCCCCGGGTGACCGGGATGGACACCAAGTGGGAGGCGGCCGCGGCGGCGCGGCTGAACGCCCGGGAAAATGCTCTGGGCGCGGCTCTCCTGGTGTTTCAGGGGTCCACCGAAGGTGTCAGGGGCAGGTTTGATCTGGTGGCGGCCAACCTGCCCGTGGAAGTCCAGCTGGACAAGGCCGCGGAACTGGACCGCCTGGCCGCGGCCCGGGGCACCTTAATTCTTTCCGGGTTCCGGGACGACCAGGAGGGGCCTTTGCTGGAGCTTTACACCCGGCTGGGGTGGACCCGGGGCCGCAGACGGGTGAAATATTTCTGGCACCCTGAACTTCCGGCGGACATCAGCTTCAACTGGGTGGCCTGGCTGCTGACCAGGGCCTGAGTCCCTGGTCCGGGACGGCGCCAGGCGCCGGGTGAGACCTAATCCGACCCACCCAGCCTGCGGGTGGGTTTTTCTCCTTCCTTGCTTTGTATTACGAAGGGCAGAATTCTAAAATCCAGCTCGCGGTTTGGGGCAAGGGGCCTCTTGTTCCTTACCGTCGGCGGGCGGGACGCCTGTCCTACGCCGATTTCTTATCTGGTTCTTAAGCTCCGGCTTGGGAACCCCCCTGTCCGCCAAGCTCCCGCTTGGCAAAACCTTCGTTAACTTCTCATGGTGCGCCGGCCTTCAACTGAAATGTAATTGTTTCCCCGGAGCAATATTGGTGCGCAGAGCGCACCCTACATCCTACATAACTTCGGGGTCCAGGTCTTCCGGCTGCGGGGAAGGTTTCGTTTTGGGACCGCGGCGCCTGAGACTGGAAGGGGCTTTTTTCTTGCGGCCTGACGCAGCCTTGGGCGCGGTTTGGGCGGATTCGGCCAGATACGAGGCCAGGGTCCAGCCCTGGACTCCGGTCTCCGGGAATTTTACTTTGCGCCACTTGGGACCGGATTGCGAGATTTCCTGGACCTTGTCGTTGAACTGCAGCACCTTGACCACCTCAGAGCTGAACAGCGGCAACAGGTGCAGTTCCAGGGAGTTGACGGCCACGAAAAGTTGCTTGGGGCCGGGCGCGGTGGAAGAGGCCTTTTCAGCCGCACCCTTCTCAGAGGGCTGGGCCGGGGCCGCCGCGGCGGCTGGCGGGTGAGGCGCTACGGAGTCGGCCGGCAGCCAGCCCAGGCTCTTATCCTTTTCCACCAGAACCCGCAACCAGCCCTGCTTGTCCTCAGCCAGTTTGATGACCTTAGCGCCCCGCGGCAGCATCTGCCGGGAAATGACCTCCTGGTGGGGTTCGGGCCGCAAGGGCACTGCCGAGGCCTGGACAAAAAAGATTTCCGCCTGCAGGGGCACGGGGCTCAACAGGGCCCGCTGAATCCACCCCTGTTGGCCGGCCGAGGTTTGCACCCGGCACCAGTCTTCGTCCTCTATTTGTGAGAGCACCGTCACCTGTTCGCCGTGGTACACCGTACCCACATTACGGCTGGCATAGCCAGGGAATTCCCGCACATAGGTGACGGGCGGCACAGTATAATAAACTTCCGGGCCCTGTTTCGTTTTGGTCAGGTTGCCGGTCAGGGCGCAGGAGCTCAGGGTCATCAGCACCAGCAGCAATAAGATGGATCGACGCCAGCCTTGGAAAGCAATCATGCCTGTGCCCAATTAATGTTTCATTCTTCCGGCCAGCTTGGGAGTGCGCTCCTCAGACAAGTTTTGTATCAGCCACTCACCCGACTCATTGACCAGGTAGACGGTGTATTTTTTTATCAGGTCCAGTTTTCCCTGGGACTGACGATCCTCCAGGGTAAGGCCCCAGACCACCTTGGCCATGATGGCATCGGCTGTCTGCTGAGAGAGATTTTCCACTGTGAAGGTCAAATCGAGGTAGTTGTACCGTTCCCAGGTCTGGAGAATCCTGGCCTTTTTATCCTCGAGATGGGGAAACCTGGGGGAATACGCGGCGACCAACAGGTTGATATCCTTGTTTAGCTGCGCCTCCCGAACCTGCTGGAAAATTTTCTGTACCTGGTCCCATTCAGGATGGGCGGTTTGAGGTGAAACTGCCGGTGCTTGTTGGAGGACGGCCATCTCGGAGGTGGAGGCAGGTTGATCGAGGGGATTCGCCTTTCCGCCTGACGCGGAGGGGGAAAACAGCAGGGCGCGCACGACGAAAAAAGAACCGATAAACAAGATGATCACCACCGCCCAAATAACAAAAAGCTGGCGCCACATCAATCTGATGGCTTTGATGAAATTATCATTCAGACGAGTCGAGACCTGAAGCATTTCCTCGGTTTCAGCTTCTAATTCCGCCTGCGTATTTTGCAACCATTCATGTTCTTTCTGTACATCTTGCATGGCTGTCCTCCCTCAATCCCTGAAGGCAGGGGCACAACCTGGTAAAGGAAGCAGAGAATGTAGGAGTAATTCGACTATTACCGTGGATTGACAACCCGAAAAACTAAAATCACAAGGGTATTATAAAGCAAGCCCGGTAGATTTTGCCAGCCGTTATTGATTCCTGGCCGATAAATTGTGACAAGTGACCAATAACCTTATTTTTATGGCGCTTTAAAAACCGTTTTTGATTTTTCCGGTCTCCAGGCTGGGGAAGGTCCCAGCCTCCGGGTCAGGGTCAGGTGCTCTCGCACGCCGCCTGGTCCCCGGGCGGGCCGGGAGCGCAAATGTCTTCTTCAAAGCAGGTTTTGGAGAAATCGTCTTCCAGGGAAACGGGGTAGTCGCCGCTGAAGCAGGAGAGGCAGAAGTTGGCAGGGTCGAGTTCGGTGGCTTCCACCATGGCCTCGATGCTCAGATAACCCAGATAATCCAGGTGTAGGAAATCACGGATCTGGTTCACCTGCTGGCGGGAGGCGATGAGCTCACCTTTGGTGGAAAAGTCGATGCCGTAGTAGCAGGGGAAGCGGTGGGGCGGGCAGGAAACCAGTAAGCTGACCTCCCGGGCGCCGGCCTGGCGCAGGGATTTGACCCGGGAGCGGGTGGTGGTGCCCCGGATGATGGAGTCCTCCACCACGATGACGCGTTTGTCCTGGAGGATTTCTTTGACGGGATTGAGTTTGACCCGCACCGAGAAATCCCGCATGGTCTGAGAGGGTTGGATAAAGGTGCGGCCCACGTAGTGGTTGCGGATGACCCCCATCTCGAAGGGCATGTCCGTGACTTCGGCAAAGCCGAGGGCGGCATAGGTCCCCGAATCCGGGAAGGGCATCACCAGGTCGCCCTCCAGGGGGTGCTCCCGGGCCAGGCAGGCGCCCAGGCGTTTGCGCACCTGGTACACCGACTGGCCGAAGATGCGGCTGTCGGGACGGGCGAAATAGATGAACTCGAAGACGCAGTGTTTGAGGGGTTGAGGCGCAAAGGGCTTGTAGGAGTGCAGCCCATGGCGGTCCAGGACCACGATTTCCCCGGGCTCCACCTCCCGGAAATAGTC
>CAZLRL010000190.1:0-5911 GCA_964561645.1 uncultured Desulfobacterales bacterium | reverse complement strand
GCCTCAACACCCTGGGCGGCGAGCACGGCATCGGCCGGGTGGACCTGGTGGAAAACCGCTACGTGGGCTTAAAATCCCGGGGGGTGTACGAAACCCCCGGCGGCACCATCCTCAGGGTTGCGCATATGGCGGTGGAGTCCCTGACCCTGGACCGGGAGATGCTGCACCTGAGGGACAGCCTCATGCCCCGCTATGCCGAGCTGGTCTATTACGGCTACTGGTTCGCGCCGGAGCGTTACGCGCTCCAGACCCTCATGGACGAGGCCCAGAAGCCGGTGACCGGCACGGCCCGCCTCAAGCTCTACAAAGGGAATGTCACGGTCGTGGGGAGAAAAGCCCCCAAATCCCTCTACCGGCCCGACCTGGCCACCTTTGAGGCCGGCGGCGCTTACCGCCAGGCGGACGCCACCGGTTTCATTCGCCTGAATGCCCTGCGCCTGAAAATCCGAGCCCAGTTGGAGGACAAGTGAAAGAACAGTTCGGGCTGAGCCCCTGAGGGGCCCCTCCCCTGTTGCAACCTTTGGAAGGAATAACTATGCCCCCTCCCCCGCCTTTTCTTCGTTATCTCCTGGCTGTTATTCTCCTGGGCCTAGCCGTTTATATGCTCCTTAGGCGCCACGGTCCCAACCCCTGGATCGGGGTGCGCCTCCCCTGGACCTTCGCGGACCGGGAGATTTGGGACAAATCCTGGCTCGTGGCCGTGGTTATTCTCATCGCCACCGGGCTGGGCGCGCTCCTTTCCTGGACCCTGTTTATTGTTTCCCTCCTGGCCCTGATAATCCTGGGGATTGCCTTTCCCGCTTTCCTGTACTACCGGAAATACGGCACCTGGCGCACCTGGAAGGACGAGGGCTGGCTGAATTATCGCCCTGCGGCCCGCTGTCCCCGGTGCGGTCACATCCAGAATCTCGAGGATCCCGGGCAGCTGGCCGGAGCCCACTGCGAGTCCTGCGGCGCTGAGCTGGCAGGTTGAATCGCATTATCTTTCCGTCAAGCGGCCCGGAAAGAATTTGAAATGTAGCCGCAAGCTTTAGCTTGCGAATATAGTTCGGAAATGAGCGCAGGCTAAAGCCTGCGGCTACAGAATAAAGGAAGAAAAAGCCGTAATTATCTAACGCGAATTCCTGCAAGGAAAGACTAAAAGGGAATAAACAGAACGAAGCCAGGCATGAATCGGCGGGCAAACCATGGTCGGGACGAGAGGATTTGAACCTCCGACCCCAGCGTCCCGAACGCTGTGCTCTACCAGACTGAGCCACGTCCCGACCTGATTATACTGTATCCCAACCAAAAACCGGGGGCAAGTCAAAATTGGCTGGCCCCCAAGCTAAGTCTATGAAGTCCTATCACAAATTTTCTCAAGGGCAAAACCTTAAGTTCTGGGTTTACTTTCTGGTGGCTGCACTTCTGGCGGCCGCGGGCTGCGGCTCGCCTCAAGCCGAAAAGGAATACGGCGGCCCCGACACCGGCCCGGCCTATGGGGACCTGCTCATCGACGCCTCCATCGCCGACGCCAGCACCCTGATTCCCCCTCTGGCTTCCGATGCCCCCTCCCATGAGATTGCCGGCCTGGTTTATAACGGCTTGCTGAAGTATGACGGCGATCTGAACCTGGTGGGGGACCTGGCCGAAAGCTGGCAGGTCTCCGAGGACGGCCTGGTCATCACCTTCAAGCTGCGCCGTGGGGTAAAATGGCATGACGGCGCGCCCTTCACCGCCCACGACGTCATGTTTACCTACCGGGTCATGGTGGATCCCCAAACCCCCACCGCTTACGGCGAAGACTACAAGCAGGTGAAAAAGGCGGAGGTGGTGGACGACTTTACTTTCCGGGTGACCTACCCAAAACCCTTCGCCCCGGCCCTGGGGAGTTGGGCGGGACTGAAAATTCTGCCCAGGCACCTCCTGGAAGGCCAGGATATTACCCAATCCCCCCTGGCCCGCCGACCCGTGGGCACCGGGCCCTTCAAATTCGAGGAGTGGTCCGCGGGCGACAAAATCATCCTATCCTACAACCCGGATTACTTTGAAGGCCGGCCCTATTTAAACGGCTATGTTTATGTGGTGAAGCCAGACCAGGCCACCATATTTCTGGAGCTGAAAGCCGGCAACATCGACCGCCTGAGCTTGACGCCTTTGCAGTATGAGCGCCAGACCGCGTACGCCAAGTTTCAAAAATTGTTTAACAAGTACAAATACGTGGCTTTCGCCTATACCTATCTGGGCTATAACCTGGAGGACCCCCGGTTCGCCGACCGCCGGGTGCGCCAGGCCCTGACCCACGCCATCAACAAGCAGGAAATTGTCGACGGGGTGTTGCTGGGACTGGGACAGGCAGCCACCGGTCCTTACAAACCCGGGACCTGGTTTTACAATCCTGATGTGCCCAGGTTCCCCTATGACCCGGAGAAGGCCAAGGCACTCCTGGCCAAGGTGGGCTGGCGTCCCAATTCTCAGGGCATCCTGGAAAAAGACGGCAAACCCTTTGAATTCACCATCCTCACCAACCAGGGCAATGACCTGCGGGTGCGCACCGGTGAGATCATCCAGCGGCGGCTGCGGGAAATCGGCATCGTGGTCAAACTGCGCATCATCGAGTTTGCTGTGTTCATCAAGGAATTTATTGACAAGGGGCGCTTCGAAGCGGTGCTGCTGGGCTGGACCACCGGCCAGGAGCCCGACCTTTATGATATCTGGCATTCCAGCAAGACCAGACAGGGGGAATTAAATTTCGTCCACTATCAAAACCCGGAGGTGGACCGGCTGCTGGAAGAGGGCCGCCACACCTTCGACCGGGAGAAACGCCGCCAGGCGTATTTTCGCTTCCAGGAAATTCTGGCCGCAGACCAGCCTTACACCTTTTTATATGTGCCGGACGCTCTGCCGGCCGTCCACAAACGCTTCCGGGGTATCAAGCCGGCCCCCGCGGGCATCGACTACAATTTCCCCCAATGGTACGTGCCCAAAGAGGAGCAGAAATACACCATCTCGCCTTATTAGCCCAAAGTTGAGGAAAGCATGGGATTGCGATCTACTGCACTTTTCCACAATTCCTTTCTCATCACCAAACCACAAACTAAGCGGGAGCACAGGCGTCTCGCCTGTGATGGAACAGGCAGGATGCCTGTTCTCCCGGATAACGCCATTCTCTTTGAGATGAATCCCCTTCGCAGGGGCAGGCTCAGAGGTCGGCCCGAATTGACGGGAGGCCTCAGGGATACACCTACGCAGTCTGATTCAAATCAAGGCGAGAATTTTGCTGCGACCTGTCAAGTTTGCAATTCGAGGCTGTCAACCAGGCGGTCGGCGAAAGCCAGGATAAAGTCCCGCTGCTGGCGGGTGGCGTAGTCGATGCAGGAGCAGCGCATGGTGTTGCGGCTGCGGATGAGAAATTCGAGGCGGAGATAATCGTCCCCCAATTCGATGGCGAAACGGAAAGGCTGGCAATCCTGGTGCTCGAACTGCTCGGAGCTCAAAAGGTCCTTCGGTAAATCCACCCACCAAATATCCTGCAAGCCCGAAGCCTGGGCGTGTTCACTCAGGTAATCCCGCAGGCGTTGATAATCTGATCGTCTGATTTCATCCAATAAATATTGACGCATCGGTTCTCCTTGGTTTTCTGGAAGGGGTGGGGTGCGAGCCTTATCTTACCCCTCTGCCAAGATCATCCTCTATTCCCCGCCCGACGGCTTGCTGCGCCGGGGAACGGGCAGGTATTCCACCCCGGTGGTGGTGCGCAGGGGCTGGGGAAAATAGCTCATGAGTTTCATGACTTCCTCGGGCATTTCGGCGGACACGGGCAGGCCCAGGGCCTGGGCCACCTCGAAGGTGATGGGAAAATCATGCGTCCAGCGACCCTCGGACAAGATCCGGGCCACTTCCTGGGCTTTCTCTTCAGAAAACTTGTCTTTCAGAAGTTCATAAATGTAGTTTCGCACCTCCACGATGGCCATTTCCGCCTGATCGGCCAGCACCAGAGTCTTGTCATCCAGATCCTCCACTTGCTTCTTGGCCACCGCCCGCAACAGCGACGCCGCCGGCATTTGCCCGACCTGAGGGTCCACCGGCCCCAGGACTGCGTGCTCGCACAGGACAATTTCGTCCGCGGCCAAAACAATAAGAGTGCCGCCGCTCATGGCGTAATGGGGCACGAAGATCGTCACCTTGCCCTGGTGCTTGTGCAGAGCCCGGGCGATTTGCAGGGAGGCCAGCACCAGGCCACCCGGTGTATGGATAATCAGATCGATGGGCATGTCCGGGCCCGTGAGGTGAATGGCCCGGATCACCTCTTCCGAGTCGTTGATATCGATGTACCGGAAAATGGGAATTCCCAGCACCGCCATAGACTCCTGGCGGTGCACCAGTATGATCACCCGGGAGGAGCGCTGCTTTTCCAACCGGGCGATCAGGCGGCGGCGGGCGAATTCCAGGGCCTTCTGGCGAAAAAGGGGCTGGAGAGCCAGGACTATAAGGAAAATCCACAAGAGATCAAAGAAGTTCATAGCTCTTCCTCAGAGGGCGACACCCGCGACAGGGCGGCGTCCGCGGCGGCAAAACCCCAGAGGACCAGAAATATGCAGGCTGGGATGTAAAACAACGGGCGGGAGACCACTCCCAGCAGCATTACCCTGAGTTTTTCCGCGGTAATGGCCTCGGGGTAGACCGTGGTCATATACTCCTGTGACAGGGCCATCACTGCCGTTAACAGCACCAGAGCCAGGAGGAGGTTACCCAGCAGGATGAGGATAATGCCTTTGCGTCGATCTTGTTTGTAGAGTTGTCCCAGGCCGGGAAATACCAGCGCGGAGAGCAAGAAGGCTTTCAGGGTGGGCCGCATGCCTCATCTTATCGGAAGGCCTGAACCCGGTCAAGGTTGGAGACCGGCCTGAAAGAAGAGGCGATTGCCGGAATGATCCCGGGTTCCGGTTGCTTTTTTGCCTGGATGGGATACCATAACTTGTTAATGTTTCGCGGAGGCCCCGGATGGATTACAAAGCAACGCTGAACCTGCCTCGAACCGAATTCCCCATGAAAGCCTCCCTGCCCCGACGCGAACCCGAAACGCTGCGGCGCTGGGAGGCTATGGACCTTTACGGCCGCATCCGCCAACAGACCCGGGGCCGACCCCGTTTTGTCCTCCATGACGGTCCGCCCTACGCCAACGGGCACATTCATCTGGGCCACGCCCTGAACAAAATTTTAAAAGACATTATCGTCAAATCCCGGCACATGATGGGCCTGGACAGCCCCTATATCCCGGGCTGGGACTGCCACGGGCTGCCCATCGAGCACCAGGTGGACAAGGAATTGAAGGCCCAGGGACTGCACCTCCCCCAGGTGGAGGTGCGGGCCCGCTGCCGGGCCTACGCCGAAAAGTTCATCGACATCCAACGGGAGGAATTTCAACGCCTGGGGGTGTTGGGGGACTGGCAACAGCCCTACCTCACCATGAACCCGGCCTACGTGGCCACCATCATCTCCGAGTTCGGCAAGTTTTTTCTGAGCGGCGCCATTTACCGGAGCAAGAAGCCCATTCACTGGTGCGCCACCTGCCGTACCGCGTTGGCTGAGGCCGAGGTGGAATACGAAGATCACCATACGCCTTCCATTTACGTGAAATTTCCCCTGGTGAGCCCGCCGCCGGACCTGCCGGATTTGGGGACCGGCCCCCCGGTTTACCTGGTCATTTGGACCACCACCCCCTGGACCCTGCCGGCCAACCAGGCCATCGCCGTGCACCCGGACCTGGAATACGCAGTCATGGAGGTGGACGGCGACAGGCTGGTGGTGGCCGCGGAACTGGCGGAGAGCTTGCTGTCCCATTGGGGCCTGAAGGGCAAAGAGGTCCTCACGGTGCCGGGCCGCACCCTCGAAGGAGCCCTTTGCCGCCACCCCTGGATCGAGCGCCCCT
>CAZLRL010000189.1:0-5918 GCA_964561645.1 uncultured Desulfobacterales bacterium | reverse complement strand
CGGTCAGGGGCAAGCCCACCCCGCCCTGACCGAAGCGCACCGGCTCCGCCACCGGGTCCCGGGTGAGCAGATAAGGGGCGTAGCAGCCTTCCAGGTAGGCGAAAGGGCCTTGGGCCAGGGCAAAATGGCGGCCCGCGGCGGCCAGGATGCTGGTCTCCCCCACGTGGCAGCCGAGCTGGCAGCGGATGCCGGCCGCGTCCGCGGCCTGTTTGATCCGCAGGGCCGCGGTGAGGCCTCCCACCTTGGAGAGGCGGATGTTGAACATCTGGCAGGCCTGCAGCCGGATGAGCTCGGCGGCGTCGGCCAGGGTGCACAGCGATTCGTCGGCTATGACGGGGATGTCCACCGCTTCCTGAACCTGGCGCAGCCCCTCGAAATCCTCCTTGGCCACGGGCTGTTCCACCGCGCTCAGGCGGAAGGGGGCCAGGTCCCGGAGGCGGGCGATGGCCTCGGGGGCGCTCCAGGCGGCATTGGCATCCACCCGGAGGTCCACATCCTGGCCCAATTCCCGCCGGGCCTGGGACAGGGTCTCATGGTCGTTGTCCTCGCCCACCTTGAGTTTGACATAACGCAGGCCCTGGGACTTGATGAGTTGAAAAAACTGTGACATCCGGGGACCGGCGGACAGGGGCACCACGGCGCTGTAAGTGACCCGGCCCTGGGGGCTGGAGCCGAGGAACTCGGTCAGGGATTTTCCCCAGGTACAGCCCGCGGCGTCCAGCAACGCGGTCTCCAGGGCGCAGAAGGCCCCGGGACAGGCGGCCACGGCGAACTTTTCCCGGAGCCCGGACAGGGAAGCGAGGAGGTTGTCCGGTGACAGCGGAGGGAGTTGCCGCAGGGCCGGCCCCAGGGTCTGGTGCAGGCACGCAAAACTTGCGGCCAGGGATTCCCCGGTGACAAAGCCCCGGGGAATCCCTTCGCCGTAGCCGTAAATCCCTTGGTCGGTGGTGAGACGTACTACCAGGTTATCAGAGTCGGCGTGGGTAGCCAGTTTATGCTTAAATGGGTACTGGAATTTGCATTTCAGGTGCCAGATGTCCACCTTCTTGATAATCATTCAGGGCCTCGGGGTTCAGGTCGAGCATTTGTCCGAGTTTTTTCCACTGGTACCAGTGAGCCGGAGAGGCCTGAATAGAAGCCTCCAATACCTTGAGGCACTCCCGGCCCGTGTTGTCCTCCGGAGCAAGATGAACCGGCACCAGATTCATAGTATAGTGTTTTTTGCCGTTTCTTTGCATAAGCGCGGTAACCACCGGCGCGCCGGAGCGCCGCCGCAAAAGATCCAGGGTGCGGTCCCCGGTCAAGGAACAATTGAGAAAGGTCACCTCCTGATTGTCCGCCGGACGCCACTCGTCAAATTCATCGCACTCGGTGATGACGATGCGGCCGTTTTTCAGGGCCTTGAGCGCGGCCAGAAAAACGTTGCCGGCCTCGGAATCCACCAGATGGAGGCCTACGGCCTCGGCCCGCTTTTGCAGGGATTCCCGGAGGCGGTTGGTCTGGAAACGGCAGATCATGGTCACCGGATAGCCCCGCACCGCCAGGGCTCCAGGCAGAAATTCCACGGCGCCGTAGTGGCCGGTCACCAGGATCAGCCCCCGGCCTGGGGCCAGAATTTCTTGCAGCTCCGCCTCACCGTTTAGTTTGATACGCTTTTTCAAGAATTTCAAGAGGCGGGGGAAGTTGGAGTAGGCGACGAAGAGTTTTTCGTGGTAGTGATCGATGATGCCTCGAAAGGTGTTCTTGATGAGTATCTTAAGAGACGGTGGCTCCAGCTCTCCACCCACCACGTGGCGGATGGTGGCCTGAATGAGGGCTTTCTCTCGTTTCTTAAAAAAATAGTACACCTTGCCGAGTTGGAACAGATACCACCTGGAAATCCAGAAGGGCAGCAGACGGAACAGCCAGATATTGATCTTGGCCTGACAGAATTTGCTCAAATTGAGGGAGAATTTCCAGGGAAAAGGGACTCCTGGCAGCATGACCACTACCTCCTAACTTCCTCGGTAGCTTGGGGCTACGTGAGTTGAGATGTGACGTTTTCAGGCAGGTTGCGCGCCCCCTTTAAAGCTGTCGGTTGGTTATCAGAGGGGCCGGTTCCCCCCTTATAGTACGGGAGGTGGAAGGAGAGTCAATATCAGGGGAACCCTTATGTTTGTGCTCAAGTTATAACCTAATCTTATAGGCAATACCCTGATTTTTGTCAATAAAAACCCTGAGAAAAATTAAAAAAGTTGATATTTTTGTTTTCGGTCTAGTTGACCGAGACCGTTAATAAAAATCTTCATGTTGTCTTGAGTTTAAGGGGCTTCGGGGTTGGACTCCGGAGCGGAGCCGGTTCGGAACGAGGTTTTGGCCTGTCACTTGCAATTACAAGGTCGGGCATGAGGGGATAAAGGAAGGCAGCCAAACCTTTTGGGTCTTCGAGTTGCCTAAAAATTATGATATAAGTATTAAGAAAGTAAGGGCTTCCACAGTTGAGAGGGGGTAAGTACACAAGCTGATCAGGTTCGCCGGCGAACCTTCCCTGTTCTCAGGGGTACCCTTATCGTCTCAGGCGTTTTTTCCTGGGGGAGGGGTTCTCTAAACGTTTTTTCCCAGTTCCAGGACAGCATGCCCTCGGGAAAACGAGCAGAGGCTACCCCGGGAGTTGCCTGAGACCGCGCCGACTCAGGGGTCGGAGCACCTTGTCCCACAACATGGAAAAACACCACAGCTGTCTTAACACCCGGGCCATCATCGAATATTTCCAGGAGAACGCTCCCGAGGAAATGAAGCGGCTCTTAACCGGGTTGGGTCCGGAAATCGACCACCTGCCCGACCCGGTGGAATTTCTGATGGAGATCAACAACTGGGTGTCCAGCGACGTCGTCATCAGAATGTTTGAGAATTCCCGGCTGATCTCCGGGGATGACGACATCGCCTTCAAAATCGGTTTTGACTCCGCGGCCCGGAGAAAGCTGGGCTACATTCAGCGCATCATCCTTTTTGCCTACCGCAATCCCCGCCGCAGCCTCCGCCGGGTGCAAAGAATTAACGACAAATTCAACCGCAACAAGCGCATCGACCTGGTGGAAACCACCCGCGACCGGGCCGTTATTCGCCTGCATTGGTTCCCGGAAATTCCCGCCACGGCTGATTTTTGCTCGTTCAACAAGGGGATTTATACCGGCATTCCCACCATCTGGGACCTGCCGCCCGCGATCCTGGATGAGCCCAAATGCTATTTCAAGGGAGACGACTGCTGCGAATACCACCTGAAATGGGTGAAACGCTATTCCCTGAAGGACTCCTTCCTCAACTTTTTTGTGCCCTGGCGGGCCCTGAATTACACCATCGACGAACTGGAAAAGGATAAGGAACTCCTCAAGAGGAAATTTAACGAAGTCCATATCCTGAACATCGAGCTCAGGGAAAAATTGGCCCAACTCCTGCAATTGCAAGGGTCTTTGCAGGAAAGTGAGGCCCGCTTCCGCAATCTGCTGGAATATGTCCCCGGGGTGGCGGTGCAGGGATACGGCACCGACGGGACGGTGCGTTACTGGAACCGGGCCAGCGAGGAGCTCTACGGCTATGGCGCCACGGAGGCGGTGGGTAAAAATCTCGGTGGTTTGATCTTTCCCGCCAATCTCCGGCAGATGTTCGACCGGGGCCTGGAGTTGGGCGCCCGCGCCACCCGCTCCGGGGAATTTTTGCCCTCGGGGGAATATAACCTGCTGACCAAAAACGGCACCCAGGTGCCGGTGCATTCCATTCAAACCGTGGTCTGCCTGGACGACAGCGAGCCCATCATGTTCTGCCTGGCCGTGGACCTCCGGGAGCGCAAACAGGTGGAGGAGGAGCTGCGCAAATACCGGGACCACCTGGAGAACCTGGTGGAAGAGCGCACCGCCGAACTCACCCTGACGAATCTGCAGCTCCAGGAGGAGATCGGGGAACGCCTGCGCACCGAGGGGGCGCTCCGGGAAAGCGAGGTGCGCTTCAGGACCGTGTTCGAGGGCGCGCCCATGGGGGTGGCCATCCTGAGCCTGGGAAAGGACATCCTGGATGCCAACCTGGCCATCACCAAGATGCTGGGCTACGATGTCCACGAGTTGCGCCAGGTGGGCATGAAAAAACTGCTGCACCCGGAAGAGTTGGCCACCGTGAACACCTATTTCAACCAGATGTTGCAGGGGGACCGGGATTTTTACCAGCGGGAGGGGCGTTACCGCCGCCAGGACGGCACCTGGATGTGGGGCAGCACCCACAGTTCCATGATTCGGGATGCCTCGGGGAATCCCCAGTTCATCGTGTCCATGGTGGCCGACATCACCCAGGAAAAGGAAGCCCAGGCGGAAATCAGCGCCTACCAGGAACGGCTGCGGGACCTGGCTTCGGAGCTGTCACTGACCGAAGAACGGGAACGGCGGCGCCTGGCCGCGGATCTCCACGACCACATAGGCCAGATCCTGGCTTTGGCCCAGATCAGGTTGGGGGCCCTGCGCCAGGAGGCCACCTCGCCGGAATCCCGGGATTTCATCAAAGAAGTGCGGGAATACATCAGCCAGGCCATTTACTACACCCGGTCGCTGACCTTCGAGCTGGGGCTGCCCATCCTTTATGACCTGGGCCTGGAAGCGGCCCTGGAATGGCTGGGCGAACAGCTGCACGAACAGCACGGCCTGCACATCCAGGTGCACCGGGACCAGCAAAACAAGCCCCTGGGAGAGGCGGCCCGGGTGCTGGTGTTCCGGGTGGTGCGGGAACTCCTTACCAATGTGATCAAGCATGCCCAGGCCAGCCTGGTGGATATTACCATTGCCAAACAAGGGTCTTTTCTGAGCATCCGGGTGGCGGACGACGGGGTGGGCTTCGATATGGGTGAGTCCGCGGCCAGGACCGGCAAGTCTTCCGGTTACGGCCTGTTCAGCATTCGGGAGCGTTTATCCTCCCTGGGCGGGCACATCAACATCAGCTCTGATCCGGGTCAGGGTACGGTGGTGACCATCACCGTGCCCCTGGAGCCCCAGGAAGCGGCCATGAATTGAAGGTTATAATGTCATAATCCCCTTCTTACTGCCAATCTAATGTAAGGCGGGCACCGCCCGCCGATGCCTCATCCTTTCATAGAACCATAGAGTCTCCGGGTGGCCGCGAGGTTCATCGAAATCCTCCATAAAATGTAGGGGGCGCTCTGCGCACCATTAATTACTCGATTAAAAGGTTTGTCTTCCCAAGAAATTACTCTACAAGCTGTTGCAAAACCTATTTTTCTGTCATCCTGAACGAAGTGAAAAACCTAGAACTCATTGAAAAGAATAGATTCTTCGGTCGTTATGCTCCCTCAGAATGACAAAAAAATCAAAATGTGAGGTTTTCCAATAGCTTCTACCTCCAGCCCCGCACAGGCGAGACGCCTGTGCCACCAGGCTTTTCATTAGCACAGGCTAAAGCCTGGGACTACAGAA
The DNA here is from genome assembly GCA_964561645.1 of uncultured Desulfobacterales bacterium. Taxonomy (GTDB): domain Bacteria; phylum Desulfobacterota; class Desulfobaccia; order Desulfobaccales; family 0-14-0-80-60-11; genus JBGSLA01. The sequence goes on along the minus strand of CAZLRL010000189.1, from coordinate 468 downwards.
GGGCCCCGTCCCCTCAAAAGCCAAGGCGAGGCCGAAGCCTCGCCTTGGCGGAATTGTCAGGATCGGCGGCGGGGGCTGACCCCGCGCGGGCCCGGAGTTATTTGCTGATCACCATGATCACCGCGTCCTTGGCCACGGAGGCGCCGGGCTCGAAATTGATGGCCTTGACCGTGCCGGTGGCCGGAGACGGCAGGGAGTTCTGCATTTTCATGGCCTCGAGCACGCAGACCAGGTCACCGGTGCTCACCTGATCGCCCACGGCCACGGCATAGCTGATGATCATGCCCGGCATGGGGGCCCGCAGGGGTACCTCGCCGGGAGACAGGGCTTCGGCGCCGCCGGCAGCCGCGGCGGGCGCGGGTTTGGCTGCCGGCGCCGCGGGCGCGGCCTCCGGTTTGGGGGCCGCGGCGGGCTTGGGCGGCGGGGCCGGCGCAACCGCGGGAGCCACCCCGGTGATCACCGGGGCGC
>CAZLRL010000188.1:0-5928 GCA_964561645.1 uncultured Desulfobacterales bacterium | reverse complement strand
CTACGGCCCGGGCGGCTGGGGCCGCGGCCGCTCCGGCGGCAGGGGGCGCGGCGGCTGGGGTTACGGCCCCGGACCTTACGGCCCTTTCGGCTACGGCGGGGCCCCGGCCTATGGCGCCCCGCCTCCGGCTTATGGCGCCCCGCCTGATGAGGCTCAAGCCCTGCGGGATGAAGAGGCCTATTTGAAGGACCAGTTGGACGCGGTCCAGCAGCGCCTCTCGGAAGTGGAAAGCTCTCAAACCTGAGTTTTTTTGTAACCCCTTCCCGTCGGCTCCGGGCCGACGGGAAGGGAACCCAGTGCTTTTATTCATCCTGACGCTAGCAGGAATATTGTATTTCAGAATCTGGTGGTCAAAAATTTCCTCCACCAGAAAGCCCTTGAAAAGGTAGCCGCGAGGTTAAGCCTGCGCCGGCGCAGGTTGAAAACCTGTGCCACCAATATCTTTTTCATATTGACCTGTGGGGACATAAATTGGGTTTTTTTGTGGCCAGGATCTCGGTGGGCAGAGCCCACCCTACGTAACTGGTCACAACGAAGCCTTAAAATTGTAGAACCGCGCGCGCCCGGCGGTTGTCGCCGGCGCTACATGTTCATATAAAATGAGTGATCTCAACCTGATGAAAAAAATTGGGATTCTTCTGCGCTCCAATGACCAACTTGACAAATCTGAGGTGTGGCAACCACCCGTAGGGGTGGATATTATATAGGATAAGGTAAGGGGTCGGGGGGCCGCGGCCCGCCCCGCTTGCACTAACCTTGACCAGGCTTCAAAAAATTACCAGGGAGGGACCAACCATGAAAGGCAAACACGAACACGAGCACCTGCATGCCCACGAACACACCCACAAGCACGACCATGAGCATCACCACGACGACGAGGTGCACAGCCACGAGCATGCCCACACCCACACCCATGAGCACCTCCACGAGCATTCCCACGCGCATGAGCATACCGGGGATGAGCATGTGCACGGGCACGACCACAGCGGGGAGGAACATGGTTCCCATGAGCATGTGCACCCGGCCCATGAGGACGAAGAACACAAGCACCCGCATTAATCCTACTAGGTTAATTGGTTGGTAAGGTTTTGGCGTCTTAACCGAAGGTCAGAATCGGAGGTCAGATAAAAATGTAGCCGCGAGGCTAAGCCTGCGCCAGCACAGGCTGGAAGCCTGTGCCACCAAGACTTTCGTTCCCATGAAGGGTCTGTCGGCGACAGGTAGGTTTTCAGGTTACCAACATTTCGGTGGGCAGAGCCCATCCTGCGTAAGCCTTTGATTATTTTTGGTTGCTCCGGGGTGAGGGCATAAGGCTGGGGCCTGATTGGGGGCGGGGCCGCCTTCTCCCTTGGTGACAAGACATCATGGATTCCGGCGAAAAACTGGCCCTGGTCTCGGTGACCTTAAATCTGGTAGTCACGGGACTCAAGTATTTTCTGGGAGTGTTTGCCGGCAGCCTGGCGCTGCTGGCTGACGCGGTGCATTCCACCGCCGACTTTGTCTCCTCCGCGGCCATCTGGGTGGGTCTTAAAATCTCCAAGCGGCGAAGCCGCCGGTTTCCCTACGGGCTCTACAAGGTGGAAAACCTCCTGGCCCTGATCGTCGCCGGCCTGATCCTGCTGGCCGGATATGAAATTCTGATGAGCGTTTTTGAGGCTGAGGAGCAGATCCAGCCCGCCCGTCTGCCCTACGCCATCGGCGGGGTCCTGTTCATCCTGATGCTGGTGTTCAGCTTCTCCCGCTATGAACTGAAAAAGGCCCGGGAACTCAATTCTCCCAGCCTGAAGGCCGATGCCCAGCAGTTTACCGCGGATTGGTTTTCTTACTGCCTGCTGCTGGTGACCCTGACCGGGTCCTATTTTAATGTTAATGCTTATCTCGGCGTGGACATCCCCCTGGACAAGGTGGCGGCGCTGGGAATCGTGGTCCTGATCGCCTGGATGGGGCTGCGCATCGCGGTGGACGCCATCCGGGTTTTGCTGGACGCGTCGGTGGATTATGATACCCTGAACCGCATCCGGGATATCATCCGGGAGGTGCCCCAGGTGGAGAAGATCAATTCCCTGACCGGGCGCAATTCCGGGAGATATAAGTTCATCGAGGCGGACCTGGCCCTCAAGGTCAAGGAGCTGAACAAGGCTCATTACCTGGCCAATCAACTGGAGCAGCGCATTAAACAGCAGGTTTCGAACGTCGACCACATTCTTATTCATTATGAACCGGTCCTCAAGACCACCCGCCTGGTGGCCCTGCCGGTGACCCCGGACAAAGAGAACCTGTCGGAACATTTCGGGGAGGCCCCCTATTTTCTGTTGATCAACCTGGACAGCAAGGACAGCCGCATTTTGGAGGAAAAGTGGCTGTTCAACCCGTTTCAGAGCGAAGAAAAGGGCAAAGGCATCAAGGTGAGTGAATGGCTGGTGGGCCAGGGGGTGGACGAGGTCATCCTCCCCAAAGGTATGGCCCACCGGGGACCGTATTACGTCTTTTCGGATAACCAGGTGGAGATGCGGCAAACCGAGCTGCGTCACCTGGATGACATTACCGCTTCCCTGCTCCGGCCCCCCGACGCCGCGGCCCTAGTGTAGGAGTAAACCATGCCGGACATAAGCCTCAAGCCTGCGACCCGGGCCATAGACTGCCCCAGACACAGTCCCTGTATCGACCTGTCTTATGTGGACGCGGGCACAGGCCCGGCCGTGGTTTTGATCCATGGCCTGGGAGGCCACGCGGCGGGCTGGGAGCAGCAAATAAAGGCCCTGGCGGGCGCCTACCGGGTCATCGCGCCGGAGCTGCGGGGCCACGGGGGCTCGGGGTATCGCTCCGAGGAAGCCGTCACCCTCAGATCTTTCACCGAGGATCTGGTGACTTTGTTAAAAGGCCTGGGCGTGGAGGCGGCCCATGTAGGCGGCAATTCCATGGGGGGCCTGCTGGCCCTGGAGTTGTGGGTCCGATATCCCGCCCGTATAAAATCCTTGATTTTGGCGGACACCACGGCCTTTTTCCCGCCGCCCCACATCCTGGACGATTTTTTGCGCTTCTTTGATCAGATGGACATGACGGCCTGGGCCGGGTTCATGGCGCCCCGCCTGCTGCGGCCGGGCACGGCCGCGGCTTTGCTCCGGCAGGTGGTGGAGACCATGGCCGCCACCACCCGGGAGGTTTATCAACAAGGGCTGGTGGCCACCTTTTCGGCGGATTACCGCTGGGCCCTGCCCCTGATCGATGTTCCCACCCTCATCGTGGTGGGGGAGGAGGACCAGGCCACGCCGAGGGGCTACGCCCGCTTCCTGGAACACCATATCCAGGACTCCGTGCTCCGGGTGGTGCCCGAGGCCGCGCATCTGCCCCAGCAGGAAAATCCCGGCGAGTTCAACCGGGTCGTGCAGGAGCATCTGGAGCGGGTCGGGGGTCCATGAGGCCGCGCTTGCCTGGGGACAAATCCCTCCTGATACACCCCTGGGTTCCCTGCTGATGGAACCCGGAAAAACCATAACATCGTAGAGGGTCTCACCCGCCTGCTATGAGGCTTGCAGGTCAGGCGGGCGGGAGGCCCGCGCTACGCCAGTCTGGTTCATACCTCTAAATCCTTACCGCTTCAAAACACATCCTGGAACGCCTGTAACTCCTGTCTTGAGCCCACTGCCGGACCTGGGGACGGCAGACCGCTTGATCTTGGCCCACCGAGTCAATCTGAGCGCAGCGCAGGATTCCAAAGTTTTCAATAAACTTCCCGACCCCTTGAAAGAACCTGATTCAACATTCCAGGCTCTTTTAAATGACGATTTGCTTCTGTCCCTGGAGTGGGGATTTTTAGCGATTGAAAAAAGGAAAAAGTCGGCGCGACGCGCCCGATGAAACAGTCAGGGAAGGGCCACCGCGGGGAGCGAGCCTTTTAGTTAAAAAATTTTTAAAGATTCTGGGAATAATGTCGAAGAATTTTAATACGCCGTTAATATTTTTAGACACTTTTGTTCAATTTTCAGCATGTTGTGCTATAGTGTGCAATATTTTGGAAACATAGTAAGGACTAACCTTAGGGGGATACCTTATATGGCTGAAAGGAAGCCTAACCGTGCCGTTATGGACCCTGGGGCCCGGACGCGGCGGGGGAGAACAGGCGCTGGTCTCGGGGGAGGGCTGGCTTTTTTTCTGGCCGCCATGGTCCTGGGGCTGATTTGCGGTCTGCCGAGCCTTTCCCAGGGGGCCGGTTTCGCCCTGATCCAGCAGGGCACCGCGGCCATGGCCCAGGGGAACGCCTTTGTGGCCGAAGCCGACGACCCTTCCGCCATCTTTTATAATCCCGCCGGCTTGACCCAGATAAAAAGGCCCCAGGCGTACGTGGCCACGTTCCTCAATTTTCCCGACCGGGAATACAAAGGTCCCGGCGGGGGTGATGCCGAGACCAAGCCTCGCATGTACCATACCGGCGCCTTCTACCTGGTCTATCCGCTCCACGACCATGTGGTTCTCGGGTTGGGGTATTTTTCGCCTTTCGGTCTGGGCACCGATTGGCCCGGGGATTGGGCCGGGCGCTATATTACCACCTTTTCCCAACTCAAGACCTATACGCTCAATCCGGTGATCTCCCTGAAGCTGAACGACAAATTGTCGGTGGCGGGCGGGGTGAACTTCCTCTATTCCGATGTGCGGCTGCGGGGCAAGGTGCCCATCATCCCGCAGCCGCTCCTGGACGGCAAATCCCACCTGGAGGGGAGCGGCACCGGCATCGGGGCCAATTTCGGCGTGCTGTACGAACCCCTGCAAGGAGTCAAATTGGGGCTGGCCTATCGCAGCCACATCCAGGTGGAGCACGACGGGCGCCTGGTGCTGTCCTTCCCCTCCTTCCTGCGGGGCATCCAGCCCCGGTCGGTGGAGGGCTCGGCCAACCTGGTTTTCCCGCCCTCCATCACCTTCGGCGTCTCAGTCAACCGGTTCAAGCCCTTTACCTTCAACGTGGACGCCACCTGGACGGGATGGTCCACTTACAAAAGCCTGGATATCAAGCTCGACCAGCCCGTGCTGGTCAACGGCCGCTTCGTCACCAATATTGCCACGGAAAAAAACTGGCACGACGCCTGGGCCCTGCGTTTCGGCGTCGGGTACCAACTGAAGGAGAACATGAAAATCAGGGCGGGGTACACCTTTGACATGACCCCGGTGCCGTCCTCGACCCTGGAGCCCCAGGTGCCGGATTCCAATCGGCATATCTTTGCTTTGGGGAGCGAACTCAAGGTCTGGCGGCTGACCCTGGCTTTTGCCTACAATTTCATTTTGAACGAACCCCGGGACAAGGACAATCTCATCGCGATCAACAATGTGCCGCTGCCCGAGCCGGCCCAGGTGAACGGCACCTATCGGAGCCAGACCCACTCGGTGGGTTTGAGTACGACGTTTCATTTTTAGCGGTCGGGTAAAGGGTGGGGATCGGGGCGCGGTGCTGGTGCCGACCCTGCTATGAGTTTCGAGTTTTGAGTTTTGAGAAGAAATCGGAGGAGAGGCTGTAGGGCGGGACAGCGAAGTCCATCTCGCCCGTGGTACTCACAAGCGTGAAAAAGACTGGGGGTACAGGTCGCCTGAGGTCAACCGGTCTAGGAAGCAATCGGGATTGGCGGGCAGAGCCCGCCCTACACGTGCTGACCGTGACCTTACGCCGGGGTGATTAGTGGTGCGTAAGACGCACCCTACAGGGTGGGGGGATTGGGGTAGTCTGGCGACTCTCCTGGCTCCCAAGCTCCTGCTGGGGAACGAGAAGTAACATTTTAGAAAACCACAGGGCAGGAAAGGGAAGTACATTCCGTCTGTCGCATTAAAGATTGCCGTGGCGCGGGCCTCCGTGCCCGCCGGGACCTTGGGCGGCCAGGGACGGCCGCCCCACCAGAAAGAGGATGCTGAAGAAACAACATGTCATTTCAAAAATAATTAATC
>CAZLRL010000187.1:2598-5930 GCA_964561645.1 uncultured Desulfobacterales bacterium | reverse complement strand
CCCGGCCGTTGATGCCACCTGCGCCCGCGTCATGGGCCTCGATCCCCACCGGGTGGTATCCCTGTCGTTGGCCGAAGGCTGGCTGGGGCCGGTGCGGGAGAGTCAGATCCGCCAGGTGGGGGAGCCTATCGGGGCTGTGCGCACCCCTTTTCGGCTCCTGGACAAAATCCCCGCCCAACGGGCTCTCAGATCCGTTTAGCTGCTTATTTTTTTGACCTGGGGTAGTTTGAGATTCCGGAATCCTAAGACACGATATTTTAGGCGGTTGCCAACCTCAAATTCGTTAAAGGTGTCATGCTGAGCGAAGCCAAGAATCTCGGCTTTTCAATAACTTGAGAGTCACCACTTCGTTGAACCGAAACTATCCAGACATAAATTCCCTGTTTAAATATACCTTCCACATTGTAGTCGAGCCTGGTGGCACAGGCGTCTCGCCTGTGCGGCCGCAGGCCAAACCCTCATGGCCGATCCCGGTCACCCCTGAAAATGGAAGTTTTTGTAGGGGCGGACCCCGCGTGTCCGCCCGACAACGGGCGCACACCTGGGGCCCCCCACAGCGGGCTTTCACGGTAGCCTGCGGCTACATTTTATCCGGTCGTGATCCTCGCTAACCATTATCCGACACTTCCGGGTCGGGGGATTTCCGGTAGTACCGATAACATGCCCTGCCTGGACGGGCTCGAAGCCCGTCCTACCGTTCTAAGATCTGGGGTTGGGGGAGGGGATCCCGGAGAGGAGGCAGAGGTCCGCGGACCCCGGCACGGGCTTCCAGCCCGTGAACAGTTCTTGGGGAAAAAACTAAAAAACCCGCTTAAACAAGGCGTCCACATGGCGCAGGTGGTGCTTCAGGTCAAAAAGTTTCTCCAGTTCCGCCTGGGAGAGAATTTTGCCGATTTCCGGGTCCCGCAACACCTTCCCCTTGAACGTGCCCCCCTGCTCCCAGACCTCCATGGCCGCCCGCTGGGTCAGCCGATATGCCTCATCCCGGGACAGACCCTTGTTTACCAGGGCCAGCAGCAGGCTCTGGGAGAACACCAGCCCCAGGCTGTCCGCCAGATTGGCCGCCATATTTTCCGGGTACACCACCAGGTTGGTCAAAACGCCCCTGAGGCGGTGAATCATGAAATCCAGGACAATATTGCTGTCCGGAATGATGATGCGCTCCGCCGAGGAATGGCTGATATCCCGCTCATGCCACAGGGCCACGTTTTCGAGAGCCGTCACCGCGTTGCCCCTGAGCACCCGGGCCAGGCCGCAGAGGTTCTCGCTCAGCACCGGGTTGCGCTTGTGGGGCATGGCCGAGGAGCCCTTCTGCTTGGCCCCGAAGGCCTCCTCCGCCTCCCGCACCTCGGTGCGCTGCAGGTGCCGGATTTCCGTGGCCACCTTCTCGATGCTGGCCCCGATGAGGGCCAGGGTCAGGAGATAATGAGCGTGGCGGTCCCGCTGGATGATCTGGGTGGCCAGGTTCGCGGGCGCAAGCCCCAGGCGGGCGCAGACCCCGGCCTCCACTTCCGGGGGCAGATGCGCAAAAGTCCCCACCGCGCCGGAAAGCTTGCCGACGCTGACCGTCTCCCGCGCCGCGGCCAGGCGCTGCCGCTGGCGCTGGAACTCGTCGTACCACAGGGCGAATTTCAGCCCCAGGGTGATGGGCTCCGCGTGCACCCCGTGGGTGCGGCCCACCATCACCAGGTCCTTGTGCGCATAGGCCTTGTCCTTCAGCACCGCCAGCAGTTCGTCCAGACCGGCCAGCAGCAGGTCCGCGGCCTCTTTGAGGCGCAGGCCCAGGGCCGTGTCCAGGACGTCCGAGGAGGTGAGCCCGAAATGGAAGTAGCGGCCGTCCTCCTCCAGGCAGGCGGCCACCTGGTCCACGAACGCGGCCACGTCGTGATGGGTTTCCTTTTCGATGGCCAATATGCGGTCAACGTCGCATTCAGCTTTGCCCTTGACCCGCTCCGGGACCTCAGCCGGAATAATCCCGGCCGCCGCCAGGGCTTCCAGGGCTGCCAACTCCACCTGCAGCCAGGAACGGTACTTGTTTTCCTCGGACCAGATACGGGCCATGGGCGCACGGCTGTAACGGGGAATCATAATTTTATTTTGCCTTTTTTTCTTTTCTTTGGTGAGAAATATTGCGCTCCGAGGCCATACCTTTACCTGACCTGGACTTCTTGGGGTCGACCAGGACATAGGTCATTTTTCCCCGTGGGGTTGGGGGCAGAGCCTCACCCTTGACCATAGTTACCTGCTTCCCTCGCCCGCCGCGGGGCCCAATCTGCTGATATTGGCCGGAGCGGGGGGCGATTTGTCCCGGTTGGAAAGAACTTTTCAAGTAAGGCTGCTGCGGATCTTTGACTGATTTTGCCCCCTTGGGGCCTGGGCTTGACGCAGGCCTAGGCACCATCTTGATTACCAGCCGACGATCGAGATGCCCCGCGATTCTGCTCAGCATGGACAGGGAATGCCCTTCATAGTCCGCATCCTCGAGACGGCTGATCACCGATTGCGTGGTTCCTATGATTTCGGCCAGTTCTTTTTGCGTCAGCCCCGCCTCTCGGCGTAAATCATAAATCGCCTGGGCCACTTCGGCATTAACGCGCTCTGTTTCGATAGACGCCTGGCGCTCCGGACTCTCGCCGATATACTTGCGGTGCAGGATCTCGACCGCGTCCGATGTCTTATCTTTCTTCTTCAGGGTAATCACCCCCTAAATGTATGCCTTTCCTGATCTTTGCTAAAGCTAACCTTGCGTTTTATGGCCAGCTCAATTTCCTTTGGTGGCACCTGGCTCTTTTTCGTTACACCGTGGGAGATCACGGCTTGCTTCCCGTGGAAGAAATAGAGTATTCTGTAGCGTATCCTTTGCAAAGAAAATCGCAATTCGTAAATGTCATCTCTCAGATAATCCGCCAGAGAGCGTCGAAGTTCAAAGCCTTTTTCTGCCAACAATTCGATTCTCACGATACATTTATCCTGGGCTTTGGCAGGTAAGGTGTCCATCCACTTGAGAAAAGGAACTGAACCGTCCTCCTCGGCAAAAAATTTTACCTCAGTTTTCGGCACTTACTGCCTCCCGAATCCTGGCCCAGAGTTAATATCGTTTTTTTGCGATATTTTGTCAAGGATAATCGCAGAAATCTTCCAAGTAGCCATGCCCGACTGGGGGAAAATTTTTGCCGATCCCTTGATGCAGCGCCTGCCTCCCAACCCGGAGGTCATGGCCCTGGTGCCGGAGTTGACCGCCCGCCGCGTCCGCCGCGTCCTGGACGCCGGCTGCGGCGCCGGGCGGCACCTGGTGCCCCTGGCCCGGGCCGGTTTTCAGGTCCTGGGCCTGG
>CAZLRL010000187.1:0-2588 GCA_964561645.1 uncultured Desulfobacterales bacterium | reverse complement strand
GAGTGGCCCATCGTCAGGGACCTGAGGGCCCTCCTTGACACCGGTGCCCTGCCCCTCCGGCTCGCCCAGGCGGACCTGCAACATCTGCCCTTCCCCGCCGCGGCCTTCGATTTCGTCCTCAGCGTCAACGCCATCAGCCACGGCGACGCCCGGGCCTTTGGGGCCTATTGCCGGGAACTGGACCGGGTCCTTGTGCCCGGGGGCTTCCTGTTTATTTACGTCTCCCCCCGGGAGTTCGGCGACCTGGTGCGCACCCCCCAGACCCTGGAGCTGGAGCCCGGCACCCTGGTCAGGATCGCCACCCCCGACGGCGAGTTGGTGCACCATTTCCCCACCCCGGAATCCCTGGCGGCCTGCTTCCCCCGCTATACCGTCCACCGCCTGGAGACCGTCCAGGCCCCCATCCCCTTCATGGACGGCAAGGAATTCCCCCAACTGGTGTTTTTGGGAGAGAAATAATGAAAGGCCGCGGCCAAAAATCTTCGCAGGCATATACCAAAGGATTACTAGATTATGGATTTGGAGAAGACCCAGGGTCGCGCCTCTCCGCGGCCCGATCTCCCAGGCCCGCGGGAATTCCTGGCCCAAATAAAACCGGCAAGGCAACTATCTGATAACCTTATTTCTTTTTCAGAAAACCGAAAACCGAAAACTGAAAACAGAAAAAAAGCGGGAGCACCGACCTCCTGCCGATAACCGCAGGCAGGAGGCCCGTGCTTGTATGAGGAGGGAGGACAGGCGGTCAGCCCGTCCCGGTATGAACAACTGATGACTTTATAAACTTTCGGGAGTCGGCCGCCGCGGGCGAAGGGAGGGCGGGGTGACCGCAGGGTCACAGCCACCCCCTTACAAAATATTCACCCTACCGCTTCAGCGCCAGGACCTCCTCCATCATGGTATCCGTGGTGGTGATGATGCGTGAATTAGCCTGAAAAGCCCGCTGGTACAAAATCATGTGGACAAATTCGTTGCCCAGGTCCACGTTGGACTGTTCCAGGGCGTTGGAGTTGATTTTCCCCAGGCCGTTAGTCCCCGGGGTGCCGGTCAGGGGGACCCCGGAGTCCTGGGTTTCGGTGTACAGGTTGGCCCCCTCCCGATAAAGTTTCCCCGGCGCGTTGAACCGGGCCAGCGTCAGCTGGTATTGGGGAATGATCTGGCCGTTGCTGTAATGCCCGGTGATGACCCCTTCGTTGTTGATGGACAGGCGCTGCAGAAAGCCCGGGCCGTAGCCGTCCTGGGACGCGTAGTTGGTCACCGAGGAGGCCGCGTACTGGGTGGTGCTGCCCCCCGAGGTATTGCGGGTGCTGAGGTCGACGGAGCCGATGTTGTAAGCGGTCAGGTCGATGGTGTATAACCCGCCCGCGGTCATAACGCCGTTGGCGTCGAACAACATGCTCGTGGGGCCCCCGCCCCCCTGGTCGGTAATATTGGCGGTGATGTCCACACCGTCCAGAGTACCGCTCACGTCCCAGGTGTTGACCGCGGATTTGGTATAGACCATGTCCAGGGTATGGCCGTTGCCCAGGTTGTCATAGAGCATGATGGCCGAATTATACGTATCCGCCACCGCCGCGTTGGCGTCCAGATTCATGACCATATCCACCGCGGCGGAGGCTTGCGGGGAAGCGTAATTTTGACTGATCACGATGTCGGTATCCACGCCCGTCGGAGTGCCGGTGGCCTGGTCGATGGTCTTCCCTTGCACCCGATAGCCATGGGGATTGATGAGATAACCCTCGTTATTCAAAGAAAAATTGCCGTCCCGGGTATAATAATGGGCCGCGTTCAGGGGATCCTTGACGATGAGAAAACCGGTGCCGCTGATGGCCACGTCCACGTCGTCGGCGCTGTTTTCCAAAGACCCCTGTTGCCAGATAGTGCTGATTTCCGACAGGCGGGACCCGCGCCCCACCTGGCCCGGCCCGGAGCCGGTGGGAATGAGCTGCGCCATCAGGTCCTCAAAATGAACGCTGCTGTATTTGAAACCCGTGGTATTGATGTTGGCGATGTTGTCGCCCAAGACGCTCATGGCCTCCCCGAAACAGTTCAGGCCGCTGAGACCGCTGTACATGGCGGTGGATAATGACATATTTGACCCCTCCTACTGAAATGACCTCGGGGTTGGCCCGGCCAACCCGCAATTTCCCACACCTGGTTAAGGTTCGTTGACCACGGAGACAATGTTCTCCAGAAGCACCTGGCGCCCGTCCACTTTGACCCAGACACCCTGGGAGTCCTGGGAAACCTCCTGCACCTTGCCGCTGAAATAATTGTCCACTTCGATGGCTTTGCCGCCGGTGTCCTGGGCTGCCACCTGGTACGTGTAAACCCCGTCCTCAGCCACCTTGCCCTGACCGTCCTTGCCGTCCCAGGGGATGGTCACCGCGCCCGCGGGCTGGGAGCCCATATCCAGGATGCGGACCTGGTTCCCGCTGGTGTCAAAAATCCCCACCAGGAGGGCTTGGGCATCCGCGGGCAACGTGAAGGACGCGGTGGTGGCCTTGCCTCCCGCCACCGTAATCTGGTTCCCTCCGCCCGACACCGTTTTCCCCAGGAGGGACACGCCCTGAGCCATGTTCTGTGCTTGG
>CAZLRL010000186.1:0-5954 GCA_964561645.1 uncultured Desulfobacterales bacterium | reverse complement strand
AATCCTCGCCGCCCAGGTGGGTGTCGCCGTTGGTGGACTTCACCTCGAAGACGCCTTCGCCGATCTCCAGGATGGAGATGTCGAAGGTGCCGCCGCCCAGGTCGAAGACCGCAATGCGCTCGTCTTTCTTTTTATCCAGCCCATAGGCCAACGAGGCGGCGGTGGGCTCGTTGATGATGCGCAGCACGTTGAGCCCGGCGATGCGCCCCGCATCCTTGGTGGCCTGGCGCTGGGCGTCGTTAAAATAAGCCGGCACGGTGACCACGGCGTCGGTCACCTTTTCCCCCAAATACTCCTCCGCGGTCTGCTTCATTTTGGTCAGCACCATGGCGGAGATTTCGGCAGGGCTGTAGGTCCGGCCCTTGATTTCAATCGCGGCATCGCCGTTTTCGCCCCGCACGATTTGATAGGGCATGATTTTCACATCCCGCTGGACCTCGGCGTCCTCAAACTTGCGGCCGATGAGCCGCTTGACCGCGAACACGGTGTTCATAGGGTTGGTGATGGCCTGGCGTTTGGCGACCTGTCCCACGAGACGTTCGCCGCTGTCCGTAAAAGCCACCACCGAGGGGGTGGTACGACTCCCTTCCACGTTGGGGATGACCTTGGGATCGCCCCCTTCCATAATGGCAACACACGAATTGGTAGTGCCTAAATCAATGCCGATGAGTTTCGACATGAATAATTCCTCCTAAACTGTCTTGTCTATTTTTGTTTTGCCCTCCGACTGGGCGGTGTTGCGAGACACCACCACCATGGCCGGACGCAAAAGTCGGTTCTGCAAAAGATAACCTCTTTGCAGCTCATTGGTTACGGTCTGATCTTCCACCTCAGGAGATTCCTCTTCCATGACCGCATGATGGAAAACCGGATTAAATCGCTCCCCTACACTGTCGATGGGGGTTATGCCGAACCGGCCCAAAACCTTGAGAAAATCCTGGTGCACCAGCTCCAAACCCTCCATCAAAGCATCCGGAGCCTCGTTCTGGCGGCCATGCTCCAGGGCCCGCTCCAGATTATCCAGCACGGGCAACAGCTCTTTGATCAGGTTCTCATTGGCGAACTGGCGAACTTCGGAAATTTCCCGTTCCTGACGCTTTTTGAGATTGTCCACTTCCGCGGCCAGGCGCAGGAGGCGGTCGTAATTTTCCTTGGCCTCCTGAGATCTTTGGACCAGCAGTTTTTTCAGCTCCTCGGGATCGCTCGGTAATTCCTCCGGAGGTGTTTCAGTCGGTTCGGTAACCTCCGGGCGTTCCCCTGGAATATCAACTCGAGTCATCTATGCTGCCTACCTCCTGCCTTATAAACTCGTAAAGCCTCCATCGGTTCGGACCAGCGGCGGCCGGGCGACCAAACTCAATGGTTCCGCCTGGTGAACCACTTGGTAACCAGGGAGGCGGTATATTTCACAATGGGCACCACCCGGGCATAGTCCATGCGCATGGGCCCGATGACCCCCAGACTGCCCAACGGCGCCTGCTCGCTCTGGTAGGAAGAAGCCACCAAACTCAGCTGCATTTCCGGAAAATGTTCATCCGGACTGATGATAATATGGACCCCCTGGGAAGCCAGGGTGCGGTCCAACAGATCGATGAGATGGTGTTTGTCCTCAAAGGCCTTGAAGATCAGCCGGATTTTTTCCACATCGGCAGCAAACTCAGGATAGTTTAAGATGTGGCTGGTTCCTTCGACGTAAAGTTCCTCTTCCTCCTCTTCCGGCTGCAGCGCCTGGCGACTCAGGCTCAGGGCCTGGGAGACCATTTTGTCGAACAGGTTTTTTTCTTCCTCCAGTTGAGCCAATATGCGGCTCCGGGCCTCGCCCAGGGTCAAATTCTGGCAGATGGTGTTCAAGTAACGGCTGAAACGATCCAGCTGCTCCTGGGTATAATCCGCTTCCACCCGCAAAAACCGGGTCTGCACCTGGTGGTCCTGAGCCACCAGGAGGCATAGAATGCCGTCGCCCCCCAGAGCAATAAACTGGATATGCCGCAGCAGCATCCCCTGGGGCCGGGGACTGAGCACCAGGCTCGGGTGACCCGAAGCCAGGGACAAAGCCCGGGAAGCTTGGCGAAAAAGCTCCTGAGGACCGGCCGCCGAGGGGATGAAAGCCTCCTCCAGCTGCCGTTGAATCCCCGCGCCCAGACCCTGGATGGGTAAAATCCGGTCAACATAGTACCGGAAACCCAAGGGGGTGGGCACCCGCCCGGCGGAGGTGTGGGGCTGTTTGAGATAGCCCCGTTCCTCCATCTCCTGCATGGAGTTGCGGATGGTGGCCGCTGACAGGTTCAGCCCGGAAACTTTGGCCACGGTGCGTGAGCCCACCGGTTCCCCGGTCTGGATATACCGGGCCAGCACCGTCTGGAGAATCAGCGTCTCCCTTTCTGTCAGATTTTCCTTGGAGTTACCCATACCTGCCGATGAATTTTACTCTTATAAACTTAAGGTTAATTACCTGTTTGTCAAGGGATATAAGGGATTTTTGCCTCCGACGCGGCAGCCGGTCGGCTGACAAAGCCAAAAGCTGGTGCAAAACTCCCGCTTTAAAAATTTAGTCATTCTGAGCGAAGCGAAGAATCTAGTCTTTTTAATTTGTTCTATATCCTGCGCTACGTTCAGGATAACAGGAAGATAGATTTTACAATAGCTTCTAGTCCTGGCAACGATGCCGGATGCTTTCCCCCTCTACCATGTACACCACCTGCTCGGCGATGTTGGTGGCGTGATCGCCGGCCCGTTCCAGGTTGCGGATCACGTTGATCTGGCTGAGGCCAATAGCCACGGCCTCCCGGGACCGGCCCATGAACTCCAGGAGTTCGTGGATCAGGGCCCGGTCAAGGTAGTCCACCTCGTTGTCCTGCTTGCATATTTCCCGAGCCAGGTGAGCATCCTCAGCGATAAAGGACCTGAGGCTGTCCCGGATCATGCTCTGCACCATATTGGTCATGCGGGACAAGTCCCGATGCAGCTCCGCTTCAGGAAGCTGCCCCAAGTTCAAGACCTCCTCCGCCACATTCACCGACAGATCTCCCAGGCGTTCCAGCTCCACGATGAGGTGGTCAATGGCCATCACCTGCCGCAGGTCGGTGGCCACCGGTTGGTAGAGCGCCACGATCCGCACGCAGGCCGCGTCAAGTTCCTCCTCCAGGTCGTTGATGGCCTTGTCCCCCTGGATGACCTCCCGGGCCAGGTCAGGGTCGCGGGTCAAAAGGGCCTTGACACTGTGGTCAAGGGCGGCCTCTGCCAGCGAGGCCATCTGAAGAAGGCGCTCTTTCAGGCCCTCGATCTCCCCGCGAAACCTATCAGACGCCTTGGGCTTGTCGTCCATGGCACACCCCGCCGGACTTTACAGCCTGAGAGCTGGAAAGCAAAGCACGTCTCGCCTTTGCCGACTTACGGGCGGCCAGAGACGGCTGCCCCACCGGCATGTGGCGCTGAATAAATTTTTTGCCACAGTCCCTCATGAGCCTAAGATTTTATCAACAGCAGAGAAAACCAGGTGGCACAGGTGTCCTCACCTGTGCATTCCTGAATATTTGAAGCCAAGGTTGACGGTGCGCAGTGCGCACCCTACACCAAAATCCTATTCCACCGTCACACTTTTGGCCAGATTCCGGGGCTGGTCCACGTCCGTGCCCCGCAAATCCGCGATGTGATAAGCCAACAACTGCAAAGGCGCGGTCAGCACAATGGGCGACAACTCCAGGGGTACTTCCGGCACCGGGATGGCGCTTTCCACCCGCTCGATAACCTGGTAGTTATCCGCTTCCGTCAAGGCGATGAGTCGCCCGCCCCGGGCCGCCACCTCTTCCAGGTTGCCCTGGATTTTTTCCAGAACCGGGGTCCGGGTAGCCAGCACCACCACCGGCATGGTCTGGTCGATGAGCGCGATGGGCCCGTGTTTCATCTCCCCGGCCGCGTACCCTTCGGCGTGAATATAGGAGATTTCCTTGAGTTTCAGGGCCCCTTCCAAAGCAATAGGATAATGCAGGCCCCGCCCCAGGTAAAGAAAGTTCTGCGCGTTCATATATTCCTGGGCCAGGTCCCGAATTTTGACGTCCAGGTCCAGGGTCTCCTGGACCCAGGTGGGCAGCCGCACCAGTTCATTGAGGCGCTGGCGCACCTCCACCCGGCTGAGCTTGCCCAGGTGCTGACCCAGATACAGGGCAATGAGGTAGAGGGCCACCAGTTGGGTGGTGAAGGCCTTGGTGGAGGCCACTCCGATCTCTGGACCGGCATGGGTGTAAAACACACAATCCGCGTCCCGGGCAATGCTGGAGCCCACCGCATTGCAGATGGCCAGAGTTTTGGCCTTTTTTTGCTTGCCCGCGGTGAGGCCGGCCCGGGTGTCCGCGGTTTCCCCCGACTGGGAGATGGGAATCAGCAGGGTGGTTTCGTCCACCAGGGGATTGCGGTAGCGAAATTCCGAGCCCAGATCTACTTCGACGGGCAGGCGGCAGATGCCCTCCAGCAGGTGCTTGCCCACCATGGCGGCGTGGTAGGAGGTACCGCAGGCCACGATGAAAATTTTTCGGATAGACTGCAAATCTCCCGCCCCGAAAGGAACCTCCTCCAGGAAGACCTCCCCTTCTTCGAGGCGGATGCGGCTGCGGAAGGTGTCGATGAGGGCCCGGGGCTGTTCAAAAATCTCCTTTTGCATGAAGTGCTTGTACCCGGCCTTCTCCGCCATGGCCGGGCTCCAGGTGATGGCATGCTCCGGCCGCTCCACCCGCCGGCCCTCGCCGTCCAGGAGGAAAAATTCCCCATCCCGCAGCACCACCAGGTCGTGGTCCTCCAGGAAAATCACCCGCCGGGTGTAAGGCAGGATGGCCGGGATGTCCGAGGCCAGGAAGTACTCCCCCTCCCCCAGGCCCAGAATCAGGGGGCTTTCCTTGCGAGCCGCCACCAACAGCCGGGGGTCCTGGGCATTGATAATCACCAGGGCATAGGAGCCCTTGATTTCCTGCAGGGTGAGTTGGACGGCCTGAAGATAGTCGACCCCTTGCCCCAGATGGCGCACCACCAGGTGGGAGACGATCTCCGTGTCGGTCTCGGACGCAAAACGATGGCCTTCTTTAAGAAGATTTTCTTTTAATTCCAGGTAGTTCTCGATGATGCCGTTATGCACTACGGCAATATCCCCCACCTGGTGGGGATGGGCATTGGCCTCGGACGGTCGGCCGTGGGTGGCCCAACGGGTGTGGCCGATGCCCACGGTACCCCCCAGGGGGTCCTGAGCCAGGGTGCGCTCCAGTTCCCGGAGCTTTCCCAGACTGCGGCGGATGGCCAGCCCGTTGGTGCCGATGATCGCCATGCCGGCGGAGTCATAGCCCCGGTACTCCAGACGCTTGAGGCCGTCCAGGAGGATGGGCATGGCCTCCTGGGGGCCGAGATAACCGATTATGCCGCACATATGAACCTCTTCGGGTTGGAACCCCTGGTTGATGGGGAGGGCTCATCCACCGACGTAATGAGCTATCCCGCGCTTCACCTGATGGTTGGCATCCAAAAACAGCACCTCCGCGGCCCGTTTGCCGAAGATCGCCTGATAATAAATGGTAATGCTGTCCACGCCCACCAGGACGTCAATAAGCTTAAAGTGCAAATCGGGAACTTTTTTAAGAGCCTGGGACCAATACTCCCGGACCTTTGCCTTGCCTCGGATGGTGCCGCCGGGCTCCTGCAGCAGAGCCGCAATGAAGGGCGAGGTCATGGCGAAATCTTCAGCATAGTGGGACATGATGCGGTCCAGGTCGTGGGAATTCCACGCCTCCACCCATCCCCGCGCCAAAGCCCGGGCGTCTTCTTCGGTCATCATTCGGAGGATCTCTTCCGGGCCGCGGCCAGATTGGCCAGATTGGCGGCCACGTCGAAATTGCTGGGTTCCTGCCCTTCCATGGCACACATCTGGCGAATAAAGTCGAGGTTCTCAGGGGTGGCTAACTGGAGAAAGTCTC
>CAZLRL010000185.1:0-5969 GCA_964561645.1 uncultured Desulfobacterales bacterium | reverse complement strand
AGGGAATAATCCCGCAGGAAGCGGCGCAGCTTGAAGTCAAAACTGAGATTGTCAAAGGAGACGGGCAGCTTTTCCAGCACCCAGGGCTCCACCAGCCGCCGCAGCCAGGCGGGGGCCAGGCGCTGGTAATATTCCGCCAGGCGGTGGGCCTGCAGGGTGGAATAGCCCCCGAACAATTCGTCGCCGCCGTCACCCCCCAGGGCCACCTTGACGTGCTCCCGGGTGAAACGGGACAGGCAATAGGTGGGGATGATGGAGGAGTCCCCCAGGGGTTCATCCAGGCCCGCGGTGATTTCGGGCAGGGTTTCAAGCGCGGTGTCCGCAGACAGGGGAAACTCGTGGTGCTCGGTCCCCAGGTGCCGGGCCACCAGCCGGGCGTGGGCCGACTCGTCAAAGGAGGGATCGTCGAAGGCCACCGAAAAGCTGGGCACCGGACGGGTGGAGGTCCGGACCATCATGGCCGCCACCGCGCTGGAGTCGATGCCCCCGCTCAGTAAAACCCCCACGGGCACGTCCGCCACCAGTTCCATTTCCACCGCGTCATGCAGGAGGCGGCGCACCTCGGCCACGCTGTCGGTCAGATTTCCGGCGGCGGAAGGGGCCCCGTCGGCCAACTCCAGGTCCCAATAGCGCTCGAGACGGCTGCCGGAACCTTCCATCACCAGGAAATGACCGGGAGGGAGTTTATTGATCCCGGCAAAAATGCTGTAGGGGGAGGGCACATATTCCAGGGAGAGGTACAGATTCAGGGCGGTGGTGTCCAGGCGGCGCTCCACTTTGGGGTGAGCCAGAAGGGCCTTGACCTCGGAGCCGAACACCAGGCCCCAGGGCAGTTGGGCGTAATACAGGGGCTTGATGCCGACCCGGTCCCGGGCCATCAGCAGGCGCTGGCGGTTGGCGTCCCACAGCGCGAACGCGAACATGCCGTTCATGACCTGGAAGCAATCGGTCCCATACTCCTCGTAGGCGTGGACAATCACCTCGGTGTCGCTGGAGGTGGCGAAGCGGTGCCCGGCCTGCTCCAGGTGGGCCCGGATGGCCTGGTAATTGTACAGTTCCCCGTTATAGACGATCCAGATGCTGCCGTCTTCGTTGCTGAGGGGCTGATGACCGGTCTTGAGGTCGATGATGGACAGACGCCGATGGCCCAAACCCACGGGACCGGAGACCCAAAAGCCCACATCGTCGGGTCCCCGGTGTTGGAGAGTCCCGGTCATGGCGGCCAGGGTTTCCTGGCTCACCGGGGCCTTCCCGTTAAAGTTCAGAACTCCGCAAAAACCGCACATTCAGACCACTTACCGGGAAGAACGATAAATCTGGCGGATGATGTACGTGGGCTTGTCCTGGGATTCATGGTAGGTGCGAATCAGCAGTTCCGCGGTGAATCCCTGGAGGACGCAGAAAAACCCGAGAATAAAGAGCATGGCGGACAGAAACAACAACGGCGTCTGGATCAGGGAGATGTCGTAATAGAATTTCTGGAAAAGCATGATCACGCCGGTCAGGAAGCTGAGCCCGATGAGCCCCAGACCGAAGCTGCCGAACACCCGCAGGGGTTTGGAGAGAAAATTCCCCAGAAACTTGATGGTGAGCAGATCCAGGATGACGCTGAAGGTCCGGTTGAGGCCGTACTTGGAGCGGCCATAGAGGCGGGGTTTGTGGTTGACCGGGATCTCGGCCACCTTGGCCCCCACCTGCAGGGCCAGGGCCGGAATAAACCGGTGCATTTCGCCGTAGAGGCGGATGTGGTTGAGCAATTCCCGGCGATAGGCCTTCAGGGTGCAGCCGATGTCATGGAGCTTGAAATCCACCACCCGGGAAATGACCCAGTTGGCCAGGGTCGAGGTGCTTTTGCGCCAAAGCCAGTGGTCCTGCCGGTTTTTGCGCCAGCCGCTGACCAGGTCGTAGCCTTCGTCCAGCTTGTCCAACAGGCGCGGGATGTCGGCGGGGTCGTTTTGGAGATCCGCGTCCTGGCACACCACCACTTCCCCCCGGGCCCAGTCGATGCCCGCGGACAGGGCCGCGGTCTGGCCGAAGTTGCGCCGGAGCTGAATGACGATCACCGCGTCGTCGGCGGCGGCCAATTCCTGGAGCTTGGCGGAACTGCCGTCGGTGCTGCCGTCATCCACATAGATGATCTCGAAGGTGCGCCCCAGGTCGGTGAGCACCCCTCTCAGCTGATGATGCAGGATATCGAGATTCTCCAGTTCATTGAAAACCGGGAGGACCACCGAGAGATAAATGTCGTCTTCCATAAGGGCGGCTTCGGCCTGAAGTGCAGAAACGGTGTGCATATTGGTTTAAATCCCAAAATTTCCAAAATTTAACGTTTGATTATACCAGCAAAATTATAATTTTTTCAAGAAATCCTTGAAATTAGCTCCCGGACAAGGGGATGTGGAAATTATCTGGGGTTGTTGACAGATAATGTGAGAGATTCGGCCGGTGCGCCTGGAGCTTAGGAATTGCGAGACCTCTGTGAATATCCGCTCATCAACCTAAAAGCTTTTCAAAGGATCAATATAATGTAGAGCAGGCGCCCTCGCCTGCAAAATACAGCCGGGGGCGGCTGTTCCACATGATTTTCACAGAGGTCTCATTGCATCTGCGAATTGTTCCCGTTCAATTGCATGGAAGTTTAGAGGAGGGTTTGCCACCGCCGCCCTG
The DNA here is from genome assembly GCA_964561645.1 of uncultured Desulfobacterales bacterium. Classification (GTDB taxonomy): domain Bacteria; phylum Desulfobacterota; class Desulfobaccia; order Desulfobaccales; family 0-14-0-80-60-11; genus JBGSLA01. The sequence continues at coordinate 3,302 of CAZLRL010000185.1, read as the reverse complement.
GCCTTGCCGGCCGCGCCCTCTGAATACCAAAGGCGGGATGCGCTTCGCTTTCCCGCCCTACATTTCTACATTCCTGACAACCCGGGACTGACCTTCAAGCTATTTCTTGCGCCAGTAACCCCCGCCCGGCTGCTGGGACACAGGCGCTTCAGCCTGGGGCACCGGTCCGCCGGGCCGGGACACGGGCACCTCCCGGGGGCCGGTCTGGGGAGGCACCAGCACCCCCTGGGGCGCGGAGCGAATTTTCTGGGCCTCTCGGGCAATCTGCTGCCGCATGTTCATGAGCAAGAGGATGTAGCGGCCCTGCTGCACCGGCGTGAGAATATTTTTTTCCTCCTGGAGCTGCCTTTGCTCCAAAGCCAGCTTTTCCCGGCGCAGTTTCATCATTCGCTCCAGGATGGCCTCCACCTTCTGCTGGGGGGGATTCGGCTGCTGCATCAATTGCTGGAGTTGCCGCAGCGTGGCTTTGGCCTCCCGAATTTTTTCTCTTTTCAAGGACTTGTATTTCTGATCAATTTGCAGCAAACGCTCCACCCTGGCCTGATCGAGGCCCAGAGAAGAACTAAGGTGCTTGCGTTTGAAGTCCATTTGATACTGGTCCAGGGGGTCACCGGGCTCATGGTCGAAGGCCGCGGCGGCCAAGGGAGTGCCAAGCAGCAGGAGCAGCAGGGCCATGCAGGAGGCAAAACGCAGCATTACAGTTATCTCCGCGACTCGAGTCTTCTTTTGAGATCGGCCCGTTCTTCCGGGGATAAATCCGCCACCACCGCGTCCACGTCCCAGCTCGGAAAATCATCCTCCGGCCAGAGCCCTTGCCCACCGAGAACATGGGGGCGCGGCGCGGCTGCCGGCTTCCCGGCCGCCAGGCTGAGTTTAGCCTCCTCGGAGAGCCGCGGCTCAGGTCGGGCCATGCGGTCGGCCAGGGCCTTGACCCTCTCGGTGGACTCCGGTTCGGGGGGCAGGGTTTTGTCTATGGCCAGCGGCGGCGCGGGAGCAGCCGCGATTTCCTGGCGTGCCTGGGGAGGCTCCTGGTCCCTGGTTGTTTGGGTGGCGGCGACTTGGGCCTCTTCCTGGAGCTGCGCCATCTTAGGCGCCGGGGTGGGACCGGTGAAGGGGCCCAGATAAACCGCCAGGGCCACCACCCCCACCAGCGCCGCAGCTCCGAAAACATAGTGCGGCAGGCGCCCAAGCCGCGGGGCGGGCTCCTCCCGGCGCTGATTCACCTGAGCCAGCTTGAGGTGGAGCTCCTGCTCGAACTCCTGCCAGAAAGCCGGTCCGGGATCCGGCAGCGGCTCGGCCTGATACAGGCTCACCACTTGGGACAACTCTTCCAGTTCCCGGCGGCAATCAGGGCATTTCTTTAGATGCGCCTCGACCCGCCGTCTCCAGAAGGGACTCAGCTCACCGTCAGGATAATCCGGCAGTCTTGGTTGAATAAGGGCGCACGGCCACTTCATGGTTTTCCTCGGTTCGCAAATACTTTTTCAGGGTCTTTACCGCCTGACAATAATTGACCCGCGCGGCTCCGGCGGTGCCGCCCAGTTCCTGGCTGATCTCCTGGTAGGACAGGCCCCGTTCCAGTTTCAGGGTCAGCACCGCCCGCTGCTTGGCGGGCAAAAGCTCCAGCGCGGCGTACAACCGCCGGCGTTCTTCCGCGGCCAACAGACCTTCCTGCGGGTTGTCTTCTCCGGCCACATTCATATCCTGGCTGTCCACCGGGTCACCGAATTTTTTCCTGCTTTTCAAAAAATTGTAACACTGATTGATGGCGATCCGAAACAGCCAGGTGCGGAATTGCGACTGATGCCGAAAATTCCGGATATGAACATAGGCCTGTAAAAAAGTCTGCTGTGCCATATCCTTGGCCTCTTCAGCGTCGTGCACGATCCGGCAAGCCAGATGGTAAATCTCCCGCTGGTATTTCCTGACCAGTTCCTCGAAGGCCGGCAGGTCACCCTGTTGGGCCCGGGCTACGAGGTTCGTTTCTGTCATCGGATATCCTTACCCAGCTTCATTAATTTAGACGGTTAGGGAAAATAAATGTTAAGGGTAAATTTCTCAATTTGATAACGGCCGGCTGAATTTTTTTCAGGCTGATATGGCAAATAGAATTTGGGGAAATGGGCCAGTGATCGCGGAGCCTGGCCCCTCTCCCAAAGCCTCTCCCCCACCCCTTAATTTAATACGGCAGGACGTTCTGCCCTTCCAAATAAAGGTAAGATGCCGGCCGTAGGGTTGCGAGATTGAGGGGAGGTAAACAGAAGGGCGCCAGCAGCATCAGCTCACGGAGGTTAACCAAAAGTTGGCTGCAATCTCCGAGTTTAGTAAAAATATTTTGTCATCCTGAGCGCAGCGAAGGATCTAGATTCTTGGGTCGCGAGCTCCCTCAGAATGACATTTTCTTTGCATCTGTGCAATTCTCCCGGCTTCGAGAGTGATCGTTGCGCCCCTGCCCTTCCTTTATTGAAGAATATACCTGCAAAAAGCTTACCTTAGTTTTCAGGTACGGGCGGGATAATTTTATTCAATCCCCTGGGACGGACTCCTGCCGGTCTTCCCGGAGGGTTTGGTAACCGGCTCCCAGGGGCACGCCCAGCACCAAAAGTCCCAGGGCCACCACCCCGGGCCAGGCGGCCAGGCTGTAGGCCCAGCCGGTCAGGGTGATGCCGCAGGCCCCGCCCAGGTAGTAAAACAGCACGTACAGCGAGTTGGCCTGGCCCCGGCTGCCGGTGAGGCGGCGGTTCAAGGACCCTGCCGCGGCCGAGTGAATGGTGAAAAATCCGGCGCAGACCAGGAGCAGGGCCACCACGATCACGGCCAGGGATTTGATCAAGGTGAGCAGCAGGGCCAGGGCGAACACCAGGGCGCCGCCGATCATGGCGGCCCCGTTGCCCACCCGGTTGCTGATGCCGCCGGCGATGGGCCCGATGACGATGCCCACGATGTAGGCCAGATATAAAAAGGTAATTACCTGGACCGGCAGGGAAAAGGGCGGGTGGGTCAGGTAAAAGGGCAGGTAATTAAATCCCGAGGAAAAGACAAAAAAAGCCCCGAAGGCCACCAGAAAAGTGCGGCGCAGTTCCCGGCGCCCCAGGATGGCCAGGAAGCCCTCGGTGTCCGCGGCCGCCCGGCGCGGCGGCCCGCTGGCCGGCAGCCAGCGCAACGCGGCCGCGGCGCTGACCAGCAGGAAAAGGGCCGCGGTCACAAAGGCATACCGCCAGTGCAGGGGCGGATGCAGCCAGCCGCCCAGGAGGCGGCCTCCCAGCCCGCCGGCCACCGTGGCGGAGACATAGGAGCCCATG
>CAZLRL010000184.1:3545-5985 GCA_964561645.1 uncultured Desulfobacterales bacterium | reverse complement strand
AGCGCTCCTGGCCCCCAGGGCTGGCCCCTGACCTGTGTGCTGGCCGTGAAAAACCCCAACTCCATGGCCATCAAAGTTCTGGGCTACGACTACGAGGTCTGGGTGGAGGGGCGCAGCCTGGCTAAGGGCGCAAGTGACCGAACCATCACTCTCCCGGCCCAAGGCGAGGCCCTGGTGGAGGTGCCGGTGCTCCTGAAGCTCAAAACCCTTCCCGGCCTTGTGCCCCAGCTCCTCCGGGAAGAGCCCCTGAGCGTGGAAATCGCCGGGGGTCTGCGGCTGCCCCAAACCCTGGGCTTTCGGGTCCCCTTCCGCTTTCGGGAGGAACTGACCCCCAAAGCGGGCCTGGAGCATCTGCGGCCCTTTTTGGGGCAGTGAAGGATGGATTGAAAGAGGTGCCAGATTTATAGGGCGGCCCTTGGCCGCCATCTCTGGCGTGCATGGCACGCCCTATGACTGTGACCACCGAGCCCATAAACTGAGCTGAAAGCAGCATTGTTTTGAGGGAGAGACCGTGAGCACCAAGGCTCCCGGCCTACCCTCAAACTCATCTCCGTCGTCCTTTTCCCGGGAGCACAGGCTAAAAGCCTCTAACACAGGCAAAATGCCTGTGCTCCCGTTTTATGTAAAGGCACGGGTCCTGACCGTGCCTGGAACGGGCTGGAAGCCCGTTCTACCGTTCTTTTTGTAGGAGCTTGATTCATCAAGCCCTGAGGGCGCCATGAATGGCGCCCCTACGGGGTTGGGGGAGAGGGAGGTCAGGGGTTGCCCTTCTCCCCCTCTTCCACATATATTTACCTTCCTGGTTCCGACTCACGCCAGCTTGACCAGGGCCCGGTAGGGCTCCTCCGCGCCGGCCGGGAAGTCGATGACCATATCCCCCGGATAGCCCTGGGTATCCCGGCTGAGCACCACAAAATCCTCCTTGGCCAGGTGCTCATTGAGCATGTTCAAGGCCTCGGCGCCATATTCCTCTGACATTTCAATAAGCTGGGCCGGGGTGTAGCTCACCGCCCAGGCCTGTTGGGCTTTCAGCGTGGCCATGATCCTCTCCTTTCTGGACAAACCTTGCAAGAGCGCGGGTAAGGAAACGGAACTTTCCCCCGCGGTTAGCCGGAAAATAAGCATCTCCGGCCTAAGAGTCAAGGCGGGCCGCAGGGTTTGGGGCTTGACGAGGCGCCCCGGCCCCCATCCCTTCTCGGTAATTTCCCCCGACCCCTGGAAGGAAAACAGATCAACTGAGGTGAAGACCTTGCCGTCGGCTTCATTGACTTTTGCCCGGCGGGCTTTACTTTAAAAGTAAGAATATCTTTACAAGGAGGGACAGCGCCATGAAGGCGGGTCTAGTATTCACCGGTTCGGGGCCCCTGGTTATTTTGACTTCCCATGAATCCTTCACCGACCCCAAATTGGCCGATAAACTGCGGGCCAAGGGAATTAAAAAATATATCGGTTTTGAGCTGCCCGTGGACCTGTGCAAGCAGCGGTACGGGGAGCACTTCCCGGTGGTAATGAATGACTTGCGTCAGAGCGACGATCTCCGGGTCCTGGATTACGACGGCCACCACATCTTTTTGACCTTCTCGTTTTCCGAATTCGGCGAAGAATTCCGGCATGAATAGTGCTGAATTGCTGGGGTGGGGGCCGGCAATTCCATCGCCTTCGCCTCTAGCAGAATGTTGAAAAATCTATTTTGGGGGAGGGGGTTCTCACGGGCTGGAAGCCCGTGCTACCGGGGTGCGGACCCCCGCCCCAACCCCTTAAATGGGAAATAAGCCTCGCTCAAAAATTGAGATAGTATTGGGTCATCAACTATTAAGTCGTAGGGCGGGCGTCTCGCCCGCCTACATTGTGGCTCCGAAAATTGGCGGGCGGGACGCCCGCCCTACGGCAAATTTTATTCACTCCAGAAAATCTTTTCATCACCCAAACCCTTTCTAATTCTGACCTTGACTAATTGTCGGGCTGAGGACATCATCCTGCCCGATCTTCACCCTTCGGGTTGATGAAGGGGTTTTGTCTCCAGATTAATTGGTTTGGAAATATTTATAAGTTTTGCAGTAGCTGTCGGATTTTCTGACTGACAGCTGAGAGCTGAATGCTGACAGCTACTGATTCCTGACTGCTGACCCCCAACTGCTGGCCAACAAAACCACCGCCCAGGCATGCAGGCCCGCCAGCCCCCACAAAGCGGGCACCACCCCCCAGACCGGCAGTATCACCAGGCTCAAACCCAGGGACCCCAGGGTGCCCCCCAGGAGGTCCACGGCGTAAAACAGGCCGTCCCGGGCCGGGGTGGCCGGAACATGTTCATGCCAGAGGCTGCTGGCCAGGGCAAACACCCCGCCCCCGGCAAACCCGGCGCTGAACAGGATGGCCAGGTAAAAAGCCTGGAGCAGGAGAGTGGCCGGCACATATCCCGACGTGGCCAGAAGCGGCAGGG
>CAZLRL010000184.1:0-3535 GCA_964561645.1 uncultured Desulfobacterales bacterium | reverse complement strand
CCCTGGCACGCGGCCAGCCGCCCATGGTGGCCCGCCCCGCTGCTGCCAGGCGCACCCCCCAGGCGCTCCCCAGGCCCAGGCCCGCCATGAACGCCGCGATGAGCAGGCCCATCTGGCGATACAGCAAACCCAGATGGATCTGGCACAGAATCAGGATCAGGACCTCCAGGGCCATGGCCCCCAGGCCCATGCTCAGGACCTGGGCCAGGTATAATCCGGTGGGCCGCCGCCTGAGGACCGCCAGGCTTAAGGCCCCCGCCAGGCCCAGGGCCAGCCACACCCACCCGGGAGGCAGGCCCTTGAGGTCCAGGAGGATTTTGTCCAGGGGCAGCCCTTCCCGGGCCCCGGTGAGCATCAAGTCGTAGAGATAGCTCTGGGGGTTGAGGTCGGTGTTGACCTCCTGGGGCTGTCGGTCCAGGATTTGGCGCACATATTCCTGCCGGGGCAGAGACAGGTCCGCCAGGAGATAATAGTCCCGCACGTAGCGCAGCTCCAGGCCCCGGGCGGCCAGCCGCTCCGTCAGGATTTGCGGGTCCCGCACCAGGAGGCCGGGGCTGGGGCTGGCGAAAAACCGCACCCGTTCGCCGGGAAAGACGACGACCTCGGGAAAAACCTGCTCCAGGGTATGGCGAATCAGGGCCAGATAGCGGGCCCGCAAGGGACTGAGCGTGGTGGGGCCGCCGGTCAGGGTAAAGCTGAAAACACCTTGTGGTTCCAGGCGCCGGGCCACGGTTACAAAAAATTCCCGGGTGTAATAGCGGTTCAACTGCGCGCTCCCCGGTTCGGGCAGGTTCATGAGAATAATGTCATAGCGCTCCGTCCCCCGGGACAGATAGCGCCGGGCGTCCTGGAAGATGAGGCGCACCCGGGGGTCCTGGCCCTTTAAAGCCTCGCTTTCGGGAAGCAGCCGCTGCACCAGGCGCACCAGGTCGGGGTCCAGCTCCACGTAGTCGACGCGGAAGACGTCCGGGGTCTTCAGGGCTTCCGGGATGAGCCCCGCGGCGCCGCCCCCCAAAAGCAGGATTTTTTGGGGGTGCGGGTGCTGCAAGAGGCCCAGGTGCACCGCCATTTCCGCGGAAAAGGGGTCGGGGTGGGTGAAATGCCAGACCCGGTTGACCAGAAAACTGGTCTGTTCCGCCTCCCGGGTGGCGGTAAGCAGGGCATAGGGAGAATCCACCGCCGCGGCCATCTGCCTCCCGGGCCACTGCAGCTGGCGGGAAAAGCGCTCCAACTGCGGGGAGAACACCAGGGCAACCCCCAGCGCCAATAGACTGGCGCCCAGGGCCAGACGGGCCGCCAGGCCTTTGGGCGGGGCCAGGGCCCAGGCCGCCGCGCTTACGACAAATCCCGCGCCCAGGCCCAGGGCCAGGGCGGGGACTTGCCCCACCAGAAAAAAATGCAGCAGGGCCACCCCCAGCGCCGCGCCCAGGGCCTCCAGCGCGTAGACCCCACCCGCGGCCCCCAGGGGCGCCAGCAAACGGCGGGCCGCGGCGGCAAAAGGAAAAAAGCAGCCCGACACCAGGCAAAAGGGCGCCAGCAGGGCCGTGAACAAGATCAAGGCGGCCAGGGGCGGCAGGGACTGGCCTATGGCCTGGGGCGCCAGGGTGGGCAGGGCCCGGGCCACCAGCAGAGTCCCCGGCAGCAGCCAGGCCAACACGGCCAGCAGGGCCGCCGGGGCAGCCGGACCCGAGGCGCGCCGGGAGGCCAGCCAACCCCCCAAAAGGCTCCCCAAACCGGTCCACAGCAGCCAGCACCACAGGCCCAGGGCCAGCTTGAGCTCCTGTCCCTGGGCCAGGACCAAAAGCTCCCGCAGGATCAGCACCTGGCCCGCCAGGGTGGCGGCGCCATAGGCTAAAACCAGGAGGTTCAGGGACCGGGTGGAAGAGGGCGGAGGAGAAGGGACCATGAGGCCCGGGGGCTTACGCGGGAGTTATTGGAAAAGCTGTCATCGGTGTTGGGCAGGTTGCCAGGCGAACAAAACCAGAAATTGAGCCCCGGCAAGCATCTCTCCACATTTGTCATTCTGATACCAACTTGCCGTCAGAAACTAATTTTACTGTAGGGGCACGGCTTGCCGTGCCCAAGGCGCAGGCTGAAGCCCGCGGCTATATTTTTTTACCTCTATGACAGCAACTTGGTATGAAGAAGAAAAGCCCCCGAAGAATCTCATAACCAGTTGTAACAGTGAGATCCTTCGTGGCGCTCAGGATGACAAAACAGCTTCATTCCTCATTTTTAAGTTGTACTTGGGCACAAAATCGTTGGCCAATCTGAGACTGGCAAACTATACGTTTCCAAGTTCAACTTGGGAACGAGTCTTCAGAAGTTACCCAAAACTCTACTGAATATCGTAGCGCTTGAGTTTTTCCCTCAGCGTCTTGCGATCTATTCCCAGGGCCCGGGCGGTGTCGCTCTTATGGCCCCCGAACCTCTGAAGGGTCCGCAGAATATGCTCCCGCTCCAGGTCCTTCAAATCCAGGGAAGTGCTCTCCATCGCGGGCGCGGAAAAAAGTCCGGCATAAGCCAGATCCTCGGGCTCCAGATAGGGCCCGGTGCTCAAAACCACCAGCCGCTCCACGGTATTTTCCAGTTCCCGCACGTTGCCCGGCCAGTCATGGCCCATGAAGACCTCCAGGGCCGCGGGCGCCACCCCCTTGATCTGCTTGTGGAGGCGCAGGTTGTATTTTTGCAGAAAATGCTCCACCAGCAGGGGGATGTCGTCCTTGCGCTTCCGCAGGGGCTCGATGTTCAGGCTCACCACATTGAGGCGATAGAACAGGTCATCCCGAAACGAGCCTTCTTTGATGGCCTGGGTCAGGTCCCGGTTGGTGGCCGCGATGAGGCGCACGTCCACGGAAATGACCCGGTGGCTGCCCACTTTGGAGATCTTGCGTTCCTCCACGGCCCGGAGGAGCTTGGCCTGCACTTCCAGGGAAATATTGCTGATTTCATCGAAAAACAGGGTGCCCTGCTGGGCCAGCTCGAATTTGCCCACCTTGTTGGTGTCGGCGCCGGTAAACGCCCCCTTGACGTGGCCGAAAAGTTCGCTTTCAAACAGGGTTTCCACCAGGGTGCCGCAGTCCACCGTGATGAAGGGCCGCTTGGCCCGCAGGCTGAGCCGGTGGATGCGCCGGGCGATGATGCTCTTGCCGGTGCCCGATTCCCCGGTGATGAGCACCGTGGAGTCCGCCGCGGCCACCCGGGAGGACATCTCCATGATGCGGTCCATGGCCTCGCTCTGATAAACCACGTCCCCCCGCCCGTCTTTGGATTTGAGCTCCTGGCGCAGGTAGAGGTTTTCCAGGTTGAGTTGGCGTTTTTCCAGGGCCCGGGTGATAATGGTGCGCAATTCGTCGGGCGCAAAGGGCTTGGACAGAAAATGGAAGGCCCCGGCCTTCATGGCCTCCACCGCGGTGGGAATGGAGCCATAGCCGGTGATGATGATGACTTCGCAATTGGCATCCAGGTTTTTGATGCGCTTTAAGGTTTCCAACCCCTCCAGGTCCGGCATCACCAGGTCCAGCAGGACCACGTC
>CAZLRL010000183.1:0-6010 GCA_964561645.1 uncultured Desulfobacterales bacterium | reverse complement strand
CCCCGGCCTGGGGCGCGGCGCCGGTCTCTTCGGCCGCGGCGGCGGGTTTGGGGGCGTCAGAAGCCGGGGCCTCTGCGGTGGGGCTGGCCGGAGTTGCGGGTTTTTCTGCGACCTTGCCGGTCTGGGCCCAGGCCGGGGCGGCGATAAGCAGGACTGCGATAAGGATAGCGGAACCTTGGCAAATTCTTTTCAAGCCACTTCCTCCCATTTGTTGGGCAAATTCATAAAAGGAATCCCCTGCCGACGCGTTAACACGTATTAAATTTAAATGAAACTCCACAAAAAGCGGCACCACAGGCTTCCAGCCGTGGGCACGGGCAGGATGCCCGTGCTACCGGCAAGTGGGGTTCACAGAGGTATACTCCAGGGCCGGAGGTTCCAGGCCTTTCCCTCAAAGATTTTTCGCCACAGGCGCTCATGGGCTTTAGGCTTTCTCAAAAGCTGGAAAATTTCAGTAGCGCGGGCCTCCGTGCCGCCGGGACCATAGGCGGCCAGGGACGGCCGCCCCACCACAATATGTCCTTCTAAGGAACTTTCCGCCCCGATATATAAATCAGCAGTTTTTAATAAGTCTTGTGCCCCTTTTCCTGGGCCCGGCCTTCGATGATGGCGGCGAAATTCTTGGTGCCGTCGCCGTTGGTCATCAGATAGCGGGGCTGGGCCGTGAGGCTTTCGGCCTTGCCGGCGTGGCGGCGGTCGATGCTGAAGGCCACTACATAGCCGGCTTTAGAGGCCTCCTTTTCCAGCTCGTCGTCATAGATGCCGAAAGGCCAGGCCAGCAGGTCCACCTTGGTGTCGAATTTTTTCTCCAAAATTTTCTTGGATTTGGAGAGCTGCGTGTCCACCAACTTCCGGTATTCCTCGGGTTTGAGCTTTTTCTTGTCTTTTTTAAAGTTGGGGTGCCAGAAGGTGTGGGACTGCATGTCGAACAGGCCGGTTTTCTGGAGTTCTTTCAGCTGTTCCCAGGACATGGCATAGGGGGCGTGGGGGTTGGAAACGCAGGAGGGATAGATGAACAGGGTCACGGGCATCTTGTACTTGCGCACCACGGGCCACATGTCGCTGTAGACGGTTTTGTGGGCGTCGTCCGCGGTCAGGACCACGGATTTGGGCGGCGGGGGCGGGCCCTGGCCCAGCAGGTAATTCACCAGGTTCCGCATGGGGATGACGGTGTAGCCGTTGTCCTTCAGCCATTTCATCTGGGCTTCAAACACCTTGGTGGTTACGGTCATGCTGTCGGCCTTGGTGGGGCCGAAGCGGTGGTAGCAGAGGACGGGAACGCTGACGTCCTCGGTGGCCGAGGACAAGGCCCCGCCGAAGCACAGGGCCAGAAGGATGAGGCCGACAAAAATGCGCGCTGCCTTGGTCATGTGGTAATTTCTCCCCCCAAAGAGCAGATCTAAAGGTCCGCGGCCGCAGGGCTCGGTTTACCTTTGACGGGGTTATTATCAAATCATGGGGTCGGCTTCAAGCAATTAACCATGACCGTGGGAGAGCCGGTAATCACGGAGCTTTCCGCCTGCAACCGCGGCAGGCCGTCAGCCCTTAATTAGTGGAAATCGGTGCCGGTTTGGGCCTGTCACAGTTTTTTGTAAGTTTCGAGTTTCGAGTTTTGAGTTAGTTTTTCTCCTGCAAGTAATTCTGATGGAAATCTCTTTAGGTTGGAGGCAGCTCCACTTCCGGCCAGGCACAGGTGAGGACACCTGTGCCACCGGGCTTGTCGTGATTTTTAAGACCAAAGGCGGGAGGCGCTTCGCTTTCCCGCCCTACAGACAATGCTAACTGCTAATAGCTGATCACTGATCACTGATCACTGATCACTGATCACTGATTACTGATTACTGATCACTGAACTAATGGGCTTGGCGCCAGAGTTCGCAAAAATCCCGGTCGGAGGCGGCGCACAGGGGCGGCACCACGGCCCTGAGCGTCAGGGGGGTGAGGAAGGTGGTGATAAAGGCCATGAGGATCAAAATGGTGAACTGGCTCTGGGTCAGGAGAGGTTCGGTGATCACCCCGGTTTCCATGAGGCCGTAGCTCAGCAGGAGAACGGCTTTGGCCACGATGAGCTCCACCGCGCCCCTGCCGTTCATGCCTAAGCCGATGACCGAGGCCTCCGCCGGGCTGCGGCGCATAATCAGGACCGGCAGGGCCGAGCCCCCCACCTTGCCGATGACGGCCGCGGCCACGATGGCCGCCAGAAACCACCAGTCCGACGCGGGCAGGTTCATGTTCACATGAAAGGACAGGCTGACGAAAAAAATGGGCCCCAAAAAGCCGTAGATGATATTGAAAAAGCGGTCGTGGAGGCGGTGGTAAAGCTCCGGTTCCACCACTTCCTTGCGGACAAACTGGCCCGCCAGGAAGGCGCCGATGATCAGGTGCAGGCCCACCAGTTCGGCCAGAAAGCCCATGATCAGGGCCGCGGTCAGGGCAAAGGTGAAACCCTTGGCTTCCTCGTCGGTCAGGCGGCGGGTGAATTTAGGCAGGATGTAATGGCCCACCAGGATGGTGACTCCGAAAAAGGCGGCCACTTCGCCGAGCAAAAGCAGGATTTGCCAGGGGTCCACCTGTCCGGTTTTGGCCAGGCCGGTGAGCACCGAAAAGGACACCAGGGCCAGGATGTCGTCTACAATGGCGGCGCCGATGATGATGTGGCCCACCTTGGACCGGTGGATTTCCATGTCCTGGAGGACCCGGGCGCCCACGGCCAGGGCCGTGACCGACAGACCCATGGCCATGAACAGGGACTGGAGGATGGTGGCGCCGAACCACCAGGCCACCACGAAGCCCAGGGCAAAGGGCACGGCAAAGCCGCCCACGGCCACGGCCAGGCAGACCCAAAAATGTTCCAGGAGTTTTCGGGGGTCCATTTCCATGCCGGAATAGAACATGAGAAAGAAGATCCCCAGGTCGGAGAGCACGGTCATGGCCTCCCGGGGCTGGACCCAGCCCAGCAGGGGCGGCCCCAGGACCAGGCCGGCCAGCAATTCGCCCAGCAGGCGCGGCAGGCGGAGGCGCTGAAACAGGTCCCCCAGGACCCAGGCCACCAGGAGGATCAGGATGATGTTGATGATGACGCGCGGTTCCATGGCTTGCCTAGTCGTGACAGGACGGGCTTCCAGCCCGTCAGGCACGGGCAAGATGCCCGTGCTACCGTAATTGAGGTTTGAAGTGTTTGAGAAAAGAGAGACAGTGGGAAGCCTGCGCCCTAGCGCGTTCCCCCGGTTCTCCCCTCAATAGATTTTGGCACCGCCTCAATTATAAAGACGCGGCTTCGACCAAGCCGGAAGCGCCTATTTTCAGAAGCCGCCGTTATAAATGGTGACGGCGTACAGAATAAAGATGATCACAAAAAGAAGGTCGACCAGCATACCCCAAAGTATCGCCTCGCAGAACCTGTGGGCGCAAGGGTTATTGGCAGGTCCAAAGTCCAAGTTTTTTTTAAACCTGAACAGTTTTTTAAGTCCGGAGAGATTTTCGGGCCGGCCCGCCCCACTTATTACTGGGAGCATGAAAGAGATTAACTTTCATCCCCTAAGGCTTTCCCTCAAGGGAGAGGGAATAAAAGGATGATCGAACAGGCTCCTGCAAAAAGTCGTGTTTGTCACCCTGAGCGAAGCGAAGGGTCTAGATTCTTCGGTCGCTACGCTCCCTCAGAATGACAGGAATCTGGAGGAATTTATCAGAGGCTCCAAGGTTAATCCATTTTTCGCTCTGAGTAATATGACGGCAAAAATTCGCCTTTATAAGCGGTCGGAAAGGACGGGGGGGAGGCCCGCCAATTCCGGGGGCTCATTAGAGGCGGGCGGGACGCCCGCCCTACGGATAGTTCTGGATAGAGGCTCCATGACCAACAGGCCCAAAAGCCGCGTCGTCGGCGCCGGTGCGCCAAAAAAAAAACTCCGGCGGCCCGGGGCCCCGGAGTTTTTTTTGGGGTTGATTGGTGAGGTTACAGCTTGACGACGTTTTGAGCCTGCAGGCCTTTCTGACCCTGGACTACCTCAAATTCCACTTCCTGGTCTTCCGCCAAAGTCTTGAAGCCTTCTCCCACGATGGCAGTATGATGCACGAATACATCGGGGCCGTCTTCCCGGGAGATGAAACCATAACCTTTGGCGTCATTAAACCATTTTACCTTACCAGTCTCCTTCATTAACCTTCCGAACCTCCTAAAATGATACTTCCATTATCCCCGCAAAAGGGGGACGGCAGTCAGGGAAAAACCGCAGAAACGTCTCGTCCTGGTGGCTCCAGGCAGTCGTTTTACTGGCCAGCTTTTCGGTCTGAGCTGCTGATTAGGGCCACATTATCTCATCTGAATGGCCCTGTCAAAGGAATTTACGACTTGTGTCGGTCTTTTTAGCTTTTTTCTCCAGTAATTTTTTCGCCGCCGAAAACAGGGGCTTTTTTTCAAGAGCACCGCAGGCCAAAAAGGCCTCCAAAAGAATGGCTTCGGTTGGTGACCGGGAATAAATCAGACATCAGGACCACATATTTTATGGTAATCGGTAATGAAGCGGAGGCTAAAGAATGCGGGGGTGCTCCAGCGTATGGTTTTAGTCTAAAAATTTCATGTTTTCTGATAAGGGTCCGGTTGTAATGTGGTTAAATTCAGGTTGTACTTCAGCCCGAACAGCTGCCCCGGTCGCAAGCCGTTGTATCGCCGCCTGCTGTTTATCCCCCAGGATTAATTGAGAAATTAATTATTTTTCACGGTCCTGGTTGATATATTCACTGGTATGCCAATCTCCCCCAAGGAGGATTATCATGGCGACATCCGGTGATGGTATAAGGGGGGGGAAAAGCAAGACTTGGGGGCGGGCCCTGGCGAGCGCGAAGCTGTTTAGCAGGGTCTTTTAAAAGCGGTGCGAAGAGTTTGGCGCGTCTGTCGCCAAAGCGACCAGTTCGGAGTTTGATCAAAAAAACCGGTCTGCCGAGGCGCCGCAGCGGAGGCCGGGCCATCGTAACCGTGTCCATCGAGCCACAGGATATCCTGGCAGAGAAGATAAAACGAGTCGGAAGCCGCGGTCCGGGCCATACTAATCCTCCCGGGTCCGGAAGGGAGCGCCTTTTACTTCCGGTACTTTGAGGCGCAGCCGCCCTTCCAGGGCGTGAACACAAGAAGAACTGATACTCATACGTTTAATCAGCCCTCCTGAAAAGTTTCTATTGCCTTAAAAATCCGTCCTGAAAGTTAAAGATCCATGATGCACAGATTAAAATTTGGTTAATTTTCCTCTTTTTTTCCCGCGGGAGGTTCCAGCAAAACCAGTTATCATGATTATATATATGGGGAAGGGCGTCAGGGCGGGCGGTTAAAATTTCCTCGTTATCAAGCTGCCAACTGTGCTTGGGTAGATTTTTTGCTTGGTGGCGCCGCTGACCCTCAACCTAAAAATTTCAGTTCAAGGATGGCTCCATGAACATTGAAGGCATCGAAGTCCTCCAGGCCGAACCCGGCCGTCTGAACCTGTCCGTGGCCAAACTTAAGGGGAATGCGCCCCTGGCCGAAAAATTCCAGACCCGCTTCGCCGGGATTCAGGGGATCACCAGGGTTGAGGTGAACCCGGAGCGGGGTGAAGTGGAGATGCACTATAACAAGGGGGAAATTACCTCCTTGCGCTCCATGTGGGACCTGAAAGACGCGATGAGCACTTTTTTCCCGGAAGTCAATGCCATGCAGTTGGCCGCCTATTTCGGCCAATATCTGTAAACCCACCGGCCGCCCCGGGTTCAGGCCCGCCGGGGAATCGATCCGGTCCCGAGCCCGGGGAGTACGCCACAGCAAGGACTTTTGTCCGGGAGGTCGTTATGGCAGCCGAAAACAAAGAAAAACGCCAGGGTGAAGAAAAGCCGGGTCAGGCCGGCGCTCCCGGACCCATACTCACCCAGTGTTATCCGCGCCGACACAGGTTGAAAACCTGGGCCATCAAAATTTTCCTTCTTAATTTGAGAGGCTCTTGCAAAAGTCATTTTTGTCATCCTGAGCGAAGCGAAGGATCTAGAT
>CAZLRL010000182.1:0-6024 GCA_964561645.1 uncultured Desulfobacterales bacterium | reverse complement strand
GGCAATGGCGGCCAGAAAGGCCAGGGCCAGGATGAAGCCATAGGTGAAGATGGTTAGAGAGCCGATTTTTAACAAGACAGGAAACATGGGGCCTCTTTATCATGGGCAAGAGGTCAGGGTTCTCTCCCTAACCACCGCACTGATCACTGACTACTAATCAATTCTGTACCATGTCCGCCTTAAGGGGATGGGAGAGGAAAGTTTTGGTGGTCGAACCTCTCTTCATGATCATCTCGATGCGCCCTTATGGTTGAAAGGGATCGATTTCACCGGAGCCTTCCCCACCCCCTCAGGCTTGGCGGAGCGGGTGAACAGCACATACAAAATGGGGCACAGGAACAGGGCCACAAACACCCCCAGGGCCAGGCCGCCGATGGCCGAGACCGCCATGGGCTGGAGCATCTCACCGCCGGCCTCCAGGTTCAGGGCCAGGGGGATAAAGCCGAAAATCACCGCCAGGGCGATCATCAGCCGGGGCCGCAAACGAATTTTGGCGGCTTCGATGACTGCTTCCAGGGGTGACAAGTGCCTCTCCCGGCGCAAATCCTCCGCATAGGTGATGAGCAACACTCCTTCATTGACCTTGGCTGCCACCACGATGAGCACCCCGATGATTACCGTGGCCCCCAACGGCAGACCGGTGACAAAGAGGGCGTACACCATGCCCGCCAGGCAGAAGGGTACACAGGACAGGATGACGGCCGGCAGCCGCAGGCTGTTGAACTGCACTGCCAGGACCACGAAGGCAAAGAACAGCGCGAACCCCAGGATATAGATCACCGAGCGTTGCATCTCCGCCATCATCTGGGCCTGGCCGCCGTAGGAGACTTCATAGCCCACGGGCAGATTTAGCTCGCTCATGACCCCTTTGAGTTCGCTCAGGGCCTGGCCCACGCTCACCCCAGCCGCGTCCCCCCGGACGATGACCTCTTTCACCTGGTCCTCCCGGGCGATTTCCACCGGCCCTACCGCGGGGATCACCTTAGCCACGTCCTTGAGGCGCAGGTAGCCTCCCTGATTGCAGTTCAGTATCAGGTTCTCCACTTCCTGTTTGGAGGTAAAGTGCTGTTCAGGGATCATCACTCGAATATTGTAGAAATAATCCCCTTCCCGGTAGCGGGTGGCCACCTGGCCGCTGATCAGGGAGCGCACCGTCGTCGCCACATCCACCACCGACACCCCCAACTCGGCGGCCCGGGTGCGGTCCACCATTACTTGGTATTCAGGTTTGGTCATGTCCATGGACACATAGATATTGGTGAAGTGGGCCAGTTTGTTCATGGACTCGGAGGTCTGCTGGGCCAGCTCAAAGAGCTGGTCCAGTTCCTGCCCTTTGATCTTGACTTCAATGTCCGCCTCTCCCAGTTTCCGGATGCCTTTCACCTTCGGTTGCATGACCATGGGACGGGCCCCGGGCGCGGCCAGGGGGGCCAGGGTCTTTTTCAACTGGGCCACGTACTCCTTGGTGGTCAGCTTCCGGTCGTGCCGAGGCACCAACTGGATGTCCACCTGGCCTTCATTGGCGATCTCATAGGTGGCCAGGCCCCAGACCTTGCCCCCCGCCATGGTGACGTAGCTCTCCACCAGGGGATCGCCCTGAAATTTTTCCTCCACCCGGGCCAGAATCTGGTTGGTTTCGGTGAGGGCCGCGCCGGTGGGAAGCTTAACCTTGACCATAACCCGGCCGTCATCCATACGGGGCAAAAACTCGCTTCCCAGCCAGGGGAACAGGGCCACGGCCCCCAGGAGGACCGCTCCAAAAACGGCGAACACCGCCCTTCGATAGTGGAGGATCTGCTTGAGAATAGCGGTGTACCCTTCCGTCACCCAGCGAATGACTCTGGCAAACCGCCCTTCCTCGTGGTGGTGCCCACCCTTGCGGCCCACGATGATGGCGGTGAGCATGGGGGTGAGGGTGACGGCCAGAGCCAGGCTCACCAGCACCACGCCGGCGATGACCAGGATGAGCTCCCGGAACAGGAGGCTGGTGAGACCCGGCACCAACAGAAAGGGCAGGAACAGGGCCAGAAAAGAGAGGGTGGCGGCCAGGATGGCCGGCCCCACCTCCCGGGTGCCCCGCTCCGCCAGGGAGGCGCCGTCCTCGTGCGGATGCACCTGGCGCAGGCGGGTGATATTTTCCAACACCACGATGGAGTTGTCCAGCACCACGCCGATGGCCACCACCAGGCCGCCCAGTGAAAAGATGTTCAGGGAGAAGTCCCCCAACTTCATGAGGGCGAAGTTGAGGATGAGGGTGATGGGCAGAGCCAGGAGGAGCACCCAGACGTGGCGCCAGCTTCCGAGAAACAGATAGATGATGAGAATCACCAGCACCGCGGCTTCTAGGGCGGCATTGCGCACCCCGTTCAGGGCGGCGGTGACATAGTCGGCCTGATTTTCCACCATCCCCAGGTGCAGGCCCGCAGGCAGGGACGGCTCAAGTTCACCGATTCTTTTGGTCACCGCCCGGGCCACTTCTACGGTGTTGGCGTCCGCCTGCTTGAGGACGCTCAGTTTGACGGCGGGCTGACCCCCGCGGCGGGTGATGACCCGCACCTCCTCGTGGGCGTCCTCCACCTGGGCCACGTCCTTAAGGTAAATCTTGCCGACGCCGCCGTTGGCCAGGACTACATGGCGGATATCCTCCAATTCTCGGTATTCCCCCATGGTGCGGGCAATAAATTCCCGGCGGCCGACGTTTACCCGCCCCCCGAACTGCTCCAGGTTTTCCTCCTGGAGCCTTTTCATCACCGTCGGCAGGGTGAGATTGTATTTCTCCATGGCGCTGGGGTCCAGATGCACCCGGATCTCCCGTTTCAGGCCGCCCACAATGTCGGTGCCCGCCACCCCCGGCACCGCCTGCAATTGATACTGGAGCCAGTTTTCCGTCCAGGTGCGCAGTTGGGTCAAATCCCACTGGTCGGAGCCGATGGTGAGCTGCACCACCGGCAGTTGGGTGGGGTCGGCCTTGAAGATCACCGGCGGCTCGATATCCTTGGGGAGATTGCGGGCCACCCGGGCCATGGCCGCCAGCGCGTCCTGGTAGGCCACGTCCACATCGACTCCATACTTGAAGTTGGCCAGAAGAGTGTACATGCCCTCGATCGAGGAGGACTCGAGATAGTCCAGGTTGTCCACCATGGCCATCTGCTGTTCCACCGGATCGGCGATATTGGTGTTGATCTCCTCCGGGGTGGCCCCCCGCCACCAGATGTGCACTTTGATGAGGGGATAGGTGATTTCCGGGAGAAAATTCACCGGCAGGAGCACAAAACTGTAAATTCCCAGCACCACCAAGGCCAGGGTGATCACCGCGGTGGCGATGCGTTTATGGACGGCGTATCGGGTTACCTTCATTTACTGATTCCTTTGCCTGAATCTTCACTTTCTGACCGTCTTTGAGTTTTTCCTGGCCAGCGGTGGCCACCCATTCCCCTGGAGCAATGCCGGAGAGGACCTGCACCCGGCCCTCGGCCTCCAGGCCGGTTTGCACCACCCGGCGCTGCGCTTTGTCGTCCTTGATGGCATACGCCACTTTCTCCCCGTTCGGCGTCACCAGTATCGCATCGCTGGGGACGGTTAGCGCCTCGGCTTGGGTGTGCAGAGTCAGCTTGAGGCGGGCGAACATCCCCGGGATGAGGGTGAGCGGGGCATCCAGGGAGACCTCGGCGGTGCGGGTGCGCATGCGGGTGTCCAGCTCCGGATAAACCAGGCTGATTTTCCCCGCAAAGGTCTTGTCCGGGTAGGCGTCCAGGTTGACCTCCACCGGCATGCCTTTGACGATCTCGATGGCGTGGGCTTCGGGTACGGCCAGACGGATCACCAGGCTGTGGGGATTGTACATCTCCACCAGGGGAGCACGGGGGGCGACAAAGTCGCCGTCTTTTACCAGTACCTTGGAGACTACCCCATCCCAGGGCGCTTTCACCTCGTAGTCGCCGGCCAACTCCTGGGCCTTGGCCAGAAGGGCCCTGGCCCCCTCATATTTCGCCCTGGCGGTGTCGAGCTGAGAGCCTGGCACTGCCCCGCTCTCCACCAGAATTTTAATCCGGTTCAGCTCGGCTGCCTGCTCCTTCACCGCTTCCGCGGCCGCCTTGACCTGGGCCGCGGCCGCGCCGGAGCGGCCGATGGTGATGAGACATTCTCCTTTTTTTACCAGGTCCCCTTCCCGGATTTTGCAAGGGTGAACGGGCCCTTCACCGGGGGAGGCCAGCCGGGCCTGGCGGGTGGGGGTGACGGTACCCGTCAGTTCCAAGGTTCGGGGAAGCGGGGATATCTGCGCCTTTTGGACCGCCACCACCGTAAGCGGTTTGGCTCCCTCTTTCGGTTTATCCTGCCCCCAGGTCCGGCCGGAGCCGAGAGATGCCAGGCCTATGACTAACAGGCTCGCCAGAACCAAGTGCACCGTTCTCATGAAAGGTCCCCCCCCACTGCCAGTCTGAGCTGCGCCAAGGAGGTGCGAAAATCCGCCAGGGCGCGGTAATAATTGGTTTCCGTTACCAACAGGGCCGTTTGGGCATCCAGCACATCGGTGACGGTGCCGGCCCCCAGGTTGTACTTCAGGGTCTCGATGCGCAAACTCTCCTGGGCCTGCTCGATGGCCTTCTCCAAGGCCTTAACCCGCTCACTGCTGGAATTCACGTCCAGGATGGCGGTCTCCACTTCTTTACGGATCTGGAGGTTAAGCTTGCGCAGCCGGTCCTGGGCCGCGGCCAGGACAGAGAATTCCTCCCGCACCTTGGCGCTGATACGGCCCCCTTCAAACACGGGCAGGCTCAGGGTCATACCGATGTTGCCGTCAATGTCGTAATACGGACCGCGGTTCCTGGGATTTTTGGGATCCCGGTCATCATACACTCCGGATACCCCGGTACCCCGAAAAGTATAAGCCCCCACCAGGTTGACGGTGGGCCAATGTGCGGCCCGGGCCACGTCCACCTTCCGGGCCTGGCTCTCCAACCGTTTCTTGGCGGCCTGAAAATCAGGGCGCTGTTCCAGGGCGTGCGGCACCAACTGCTCCGGCCGGTAGCTCACTTTCTCAAAAGTGAGTCTCCCGGCAATGGTAAGTTGGGCCGGATTAAAATCCAGGCCCATCAGGTTGGCCAAGAGCCTTTTTTGAATCTCCAGGATATTGGTCTCCCTCTCCAGACTCTGGGTCAGGTCGGCCACCCGCACCTCGGTGCGCAAGAGGTCCACCGGGGCCGCCTTGGCCACTTCCACCATCTTGGCCATCTTCTGGCGCTGCTCCTGCATGGCCTTCAGGGAGAACTTGACCGAGGCGATGACCTTTTCCTGGCTCAGGAGACTGTAGAAGGTGCTGGAAACATTGAACACTAGTTCGTCTCTGGTCCGGGAGAGCCGATTTTCTTCCGCCAGGCGGACCAGTTCTGAGGCTTTGATTTCATTAAGGATGCGGCCGCCGGTAAACAGGGGCATTTTCAGAACAAGGTCACCCCGACTAGTTTTGTTGGAAAAAATCCTTCTTTCCCCCTGGAAATGGCTTTCCCGCACCGGCCGTTGGTATTGGTAGGTTAAGTAGTTGGCCTCGAAAGCCATGCTCGGCCAGCGGGCCGCCTTGGCCTGGTCCAGCTTTGCCCCCGCCGTCGAGACATCCCACTGGGTGGCGGCCAATTCCGGATTGTTTTTCAAGGCCATCTCCAGGGCACTCTCCAGGGACAAGGCCTTCGGGGCGGCCTCCTCCTTGGCCGGCACCGGCTGCGCCGGCGCCTGGAGAGTTATACCGGTGGCCTCAGTGGCGGGCACCGGAGAGAAAGGGTCGGTGGGCTGCACCAGGGCGCAACCCGAACTGAACAGCAGCAGCAAGCCCAAAAGGAAGCTAATCCCCATCTCCTTTATTTCTCCCGTTTAATCGTTTATCCGAATATTAAAATTATAAAATTTGTTTTACAAGGTAATTCTGAACCTCACCCAAATATTTCTTTATTAATAGTTGAGTCATTTTGCCAGACCCCAGGGATATTCTTTTTGTCAGGTACCCTTCCTTTAAGGATCAGTGGCTGTCTT
>CAZLRL010000181.1:0-6032 GCA_964561645.1 uncultured Desulfobacterales bacterium | reverse complement strand
GCCCCGCGCTGCCAGGCCATCCATCCGATAGCGCCGGCGCCCCGCCCCCTGCCCTGAGGCTTAGAGAACCGCCGGGCGGGAGGTACCTGGACACAACCTGCACTTGGTTGCCAAACCTCAAATTTGCTCAAGATGTCATTCTGAGCGCAGCGAAGAATCTAGAGCCTATTTCAAAACCTCACATTTCGTTTTTTTTGTCATTCCAAGGGAGTAGCGACCGAAGAATCTAGTCTTTTCAAGGAGTTCTAGATCCTTCACTTTGTTCAGGATGACAGAAAAATAGGTTTTGCAACAGCTTCTCAGGTATGGACACCGCCCCGCGTAATTTGTCCGGCGGACTAAGGTCTAGAAGAGAATTTGGTGGACTACACTTGGAGCATTGGATGTCAGCCCCGGTTTCAGGACTTTGGGCCATTGCGGGCGAGGTCAGGGGTGTGAGAAATTCAGCTTTCCGGCTCAAATATCCACAGCTTGAGGGAGGACCTCCCGGCCGGTTCCCGGCGAATAATCTCTCCGGCCAGGTCCACCACCACCTCTCTGGCGTCGATGAGATGGGTGTCGCTGGTAGCCACGGCTCCGGAAAATTCCAGCAGTTCCCGCTCCGGCACCGGCACGGCCCGGGCCTCAGTAAATAAACCCTGGGCGCCGAAGGTCTCCCGGGTTTGGCGGGCCAATTCCCCGCTGCGCTTCAGGGGCGCGTCATAAAGGATGGTCAGGGGTCCGGGATGGTGGCGGCTGAGGTACGCGGCCAGCAGGGCCAGGGCTTGTCGGGTGACCGGCGAATCCCGGTAAGCCCCGGAGAGTTGGGCCACGTCCCGGATGAAGCCGTCGTCCGCGGCCACCAGGGTCAAGCCCTTGAGCGCGCTTTCCAGGGTGATGAGCACATTATGGCCGTCCAGGGCCAGGGGCTGGCCGGCCAGGTCCGCCAGGACCCACAGTTTGCCCCGCCGGGCCTGCGCCACCTGCCCGGCGAACACGCCGCGATGCAGTATCTGCCGGGCATCAGCCTCCAGGTCATAGCGGTTGCCCACCAGGGTCAGGCTGGCCTCCCTCGGATAGCCCCGGTTGAGAAGGTAGCGGAAGTCGCGGGCGGCTTGCTGGAGAATGTCGGGGTTCAATGATGGCATAGTTTGGGGTGAAAACCCGAAAGGCGGGATGCGCTTCGCTTTCCCGCCCTACGGCCCTGGGGTGCCTGAAAAAAATGTAGGGTGCGTCTTACGCACCAGGTATTTTCTCGTTCCCAAGCGGCAGCTCGGGAACCAAGCGCCTTCTCGTCTTTTGTAGCCGCGAGGCTGAGCCTGCGCCGCACAGGTGAGGACACCTGTGCCACCAGGGGTTCATTCCTGTGAAGTAGGTGCGTTTTACGCACCATTTAAGTGGCGCGTAAGACGCGCCCTACATCTATTCTTATGGGATTGGGGAGGGGGTTTTAGGGAGAGGGGGAAGGGGCCGCTGCCCCCGGTAGCACGGGCTTCCAGCCCGTGGGAACCCCCCTCCCCCAAAATCATTATCTCTATCTCTCACCCCTTCACCTGCTCCCGCCCCAGCCGCTCTCCCAGGGCCCGGGCCCCGTCCATCTCCGCCGGGTCGGGGATGTATTTCACCCGCAGGCCCTCGTGCGCGATCTTGAGGCCCATGTTCTTCAGTTCCTCGGTGATCTGGCCCACGGCCTGGCCGCTCCAGCCGAAGGAGCCGAAGGCCGCGGCCGCCTTGTTTTTGGGCTTGAGGCCCTTGAGATAGGTGATAAACTGCCCCACCGAGGGAAAGATGGTGTTGTTCAGGGTCGGGGAGCCCAGCAGGAACAGCCGGGCCTCCAGGAGTTCGGCCACGATGTCGCTGTAGTGGGTGCGCCGCAGGTGGTGCAATTGGGTCTCCACTCCCGCGTCCATGAGCCCCTGGACCAGCGCCTCGGCCAGCATCTCGGTGGAGTGCCACATGGTGTCGTAGATCACCAGGGCCTTGGGCTCGGTTTCCGCCGCGGCCCATTTCCGGTAGGCCTCGATGATCATCCCCATGTTCTTGCGGTAAATCAGGCCGTGGTCCGGCGCGATCATCTTGAACTGCAGCCCCAGGTCGCCCACCTGCTTCAAAAGCTTGGTGATCAGGGTCCCCATGGGCATGAGGATATTGGCATAGTATTTTTTCAACTGGTAGCCATAGTCTGCCGGATACAGGGGCAGCTGGTCGTCAAAGCGCTCGCTGGAGGCCAGGTGGGCCCCGAAGCCGTCGCTGGAAAACAGGACCTGCTCTTCCTTGAGATAGGTCATCATTGAATCCGGCCAATGGAGCATGGGCGTTTCCAGAAAGGCCAGGTTATAGCGCCCCAGGGAGAGCTCGTCCCCCGTTTTTACCTCCACAAACGGCCAGTCCGCCTTGAAATGGCGTCTCAACCCCGCCTTGCCCTGGGGCGAGCAGAAAATCTTTTCGGGCCTGACCCGGTCCACCACTTCGGCCAGACTGCCGGAGTGGTCCATTTCCACGTGGTTGGAAATGATGTAGGTGATCTTTTCGGGGTCGATAATGTCCCTGATGCGGGTCATCATCTCCGGGATAAAACCCTTTTTCACCGTGTCCACCAGGGTGACCTTGTCGTCCACGATCAGATAGGCATTGTAGGTGGACCCGGCCTCGGTGCGATAGCCGTGAAAATCCCGGATGGTCCAATCAATGGCACCCACCCAATATACTCCAGGCACCAAATCAACCGCCATGTTTCCTCCTTGGGAAATAGTTTTTGGGGGAGGGGCCAGGGCAATTGAAAATAGGGAAAAGGGTAAAAAGGCGAAGAGGCGAAAAGAAAATTCTGACTAGGGAGGCTCTTGCAAAAGTCATTTTTGTCATCCTGAGCGAAGCGAAGGATCTAGATTCTTCGGTCGCCTACGGCTCCCTCAGAATGACAGATATGTGATATTTGCAAGAGGCTCCCGGTTCTCAAACTTTCACCTTTTTCCCGTGTTACCTATTACCCTAAGATCTGAAAGCCCCTGCCCCCTCCCCCAAACTGATGAGAACGGTAGAACGGGCTTCCAGCCCGTTCAGGCTCGGGCAGGATGCCCGTGCTACCGGGGCCCACAGGCCCGTACTCCCTCCTCCCACACCCCCCTCCCCCAATCCATAATTCGGGAGCACAGGCTTCCAGCCTGTGCCACAGGCAAGATGCCTGTGCTCCCGGAAAAAGGGGGTTGCGAGGGGAGTTTGAGGGGCAGGCATGGAGCCGCCGCTCCCCGGCCCTCCCCTCAATAAGCATTACAATCCCTCTTTGGCCAGTTCTTCCAGGAGGGCTTTTTGTTTCTTGTTCAGGTGGGTGGGGATATCCACGATGATGCGCACGTACTGGTCGCCCCGGCCCTTGCCGTTGGCGTGGGGCAGGCCGTAGTTTTTCAGGCGCATCTTGGTCAGGCTGTTGGTGCCCGGGGGCACCTTGAGGCTCATGGTTTTGCCGTCCAGGGTGGGGACGGTAACCTTGGTGCCCAGGGCCGACTCGGTGTAGCGGATGTGCCGGTCCACGTACAGGTCGGTGCCTTCCCGCTTGAACACCGGGTGTTCCACTTCCTTGAGCTTGACGTACAGGTCCCCCGACGGCCCCCCCGTGGGGCTGGGGCGCCCCTTTTCCGCGATGCGCAGGCGTTTTCCGGGCAGGGTGCCGGGCGGCACCTTGACGGTCACCTTTTCCGGGACGCGGCTCCGGGTGAAATTAATGACTTTTTCACTACCGGAAGCCATCTCATGGAGGGTGATGGCCACCTCCACCTGGAGGTCCTGCCCCTTGATGGGCGGGGCCATATCCTGAAACCCTCCGGGGCCGCCGCCGTAGCGAAAGACCCGGGTGCGGCCGCCGGCGCCGGCCCGGGCTCCCCGACCACCCATACCCCCCAGGCCGCCGAAAAGCCGGCTGAAGATATTGTCAGAAATGCCCATGTCAAAAATATCGCTGAAGTCGAACCCCCGGAAGATGTCCTCCTGGGAAAACTTGGCCCGAAAGGCCTCCTGGGAGCCGACCTGGTCGTATTCCTGGCGCTTTTCCGGATTGCTCAGGACCGCGTAGGCTTCGCTGATCTTTTTAAACCTGGCTTCGGCCTCGGCCTTATTGCCCTGGGCCTTGTCGGGGTGATATTTTTGGGCCAGCTTCCGATAGGCCTTTTTGATTTCCTCCGGGGCGGCCTTGCGGTTCACCCCCAGGAGCTGATAATAATCCTCTGCCATGGCATTATCCTAGGTACGGAACAGAATCTTTTTTCATACCGCCATTATAAGAAGTAAGCGATTTTTGTCAAGGTGTTGGGAAGGATAACATTTGTAATTTATTAGAGAAATCAATATCGAACCCCGGCGTCGGCGCCTCGTTCCGGGATAGATCACCAGAAAACTTCGGCCAAATTTATCCTGGTATCATTTTGAAAGGTGCAAATCTCAACCCATAGTAACTGCGACGATTACCTTTCCCCTCAGAATGACCCCATATCACCAGCATTCCTTGGGGGAAGCCCTTTTCCATTTATGGGGTGAAGGAGGGGGCAGGGGTCCTCGACCCCCGACCCCCGGTCCCCTGCCCCAAGACAATTTTTCAATAACGTACTATCGGTCCATCACTAAAAAAGGTTCATCGCCCCCGAAATCCGGTCCCTAAGTCCGTTCGGGAAGCTGATTTACGGGCGGATAAGAAATTAATCTGCTTGATAAATTTTTTGCATTATGATTAATTAACTCCAATTGAGAAGGAGTGCTCCGGTTCTAGGCCGGCGCTGAATCTAAAGGTATTCCACGTGAAGGAGGATGAGCATGACGGCGTTAATCGGCGGGCTGGTAGCAGTAGCTCTGGGGTTGATCAGTTTGGGTTTTTTCTGGAAAGATTTCCTTAGCTTGCTGGCCGGCACCATTCCTTTGCTGCTGCTTCTGGGGGGAGCCTTGGCGGTTTATCTCGGCTACGAAGAGGCCAAGGACAAGCTGTTCAAGAAACCGGAGCCTCAGCCTCAGCCTTACGAACCTCCCAAGGTTTCCGAGGCCGAGGTGGAAAAATATAAAGAGGAAGTGGAAAAACTGAAAACCGAAATCGATGATTTGAAGAAAAAGAAGAAGTCGTAAACTACCTGCCGGCGTACTGACCAAGCGCGGCGTTGGCTTACCTCGGAAGGCGCCCGGACCGGTCCTTGGCCGCGACCGGGTTGTGTCCGGTAAAAATTGGGCTGGTGGCCTGATTACATTTGAGCGAGGGGGCAGGGGCGTGGATTCCTGCCCCCTCTCCTGCGCTGCAGCCCCCACCCTCGGACCCGCGGCCGGAACCCTTCACCACGGTTGGCCGGAGAGTTTTGGCACCCGGTAGTCGCCTTCCGATTCCAGGGTAATCTCCCCCGAGGTCACCTTCATCACTTCCCCCAGCGCGGTCTCCAGGAGCAAAGCGCCATCCGGGGCCACTTCCAGGGCCAGCCCTTCCAGGTGCCGGGTACCCTGGCGCACGGCCACATATTTTCCCAAAGTAACGGAATGCTGCTTCCACTCCTCCAGGATCTCCGGAAAGCCCCGATCCAGGAACTGCAGGTAGAGGCCTTCAAATTCCTCCAACCAGGTCTTGAGCAGGGGAACCCGCGGAAAAAGGCGTCCCTCCTCCCGAAACAGCGAAGTGGCCGTGTCCGCCAGCTCCGGGGGAAAATCGGCATTGTTCACGTTCAGCCCCAGCCCCACGATCAGATAACGGATCTGGTCGCTCTCGGTTTCCATTTCCGTGAGAATGCCCCCCAGCTTTTTGCCCCGTAAAATGAGATCGTTGGGCCACTTGATCCCCGGGGTGACCCCCACGCACCGGCTCAGGGTCCGGACCACCGACACCGCGGTGGACAGGGTGATCTGGGGCAGCTCGGAAGGGGGCAAGGGCGGCCGCAGCAGCAGCGAAGCATACAGGCCCTGGCCCGGGGGAGAGTGCCAGGAGCGGCCCAGACGGCCCCGGCCGCCGCTTTGGGTTTCGGCCACCACCAGGGTGCCCTCGGCCGCGCCCTGCACCCCCAGCTTCTTGGCCTGATCATTGGTGGACACCGTGG
>CAZLRL010000180.1:0-6044 GCA_964561645.1 uncultured Desulfobacterales bacterium | reverse complement strand
GTTTAACCCACGTCGCAAGGTTCGCAGGCCTTTAACTTTCAACCATTATGTCTACACGGCCTTTGAATCTCGAACTTTTAACTTTTCCCAGTAGATATAAAACAACCTTCAAAATTCCGGGAGGAGCACATGAGCCAGGAATATGATGTCATCGCCCTGGGTTCGGGTTCTTCAGGTTACACCGTGGCTGCCAAGTGCCGGGAAGGGGGCCGCCGCGTGGCCCTGGTGGAGGCCCGGGAGTTGGGCGGCACCTGCCCCCTGCGGGGTTGCAATCCCAAAAAGGTGCTGGTCAACGCGGCCGAGGTGGTGGCCCGAGCCCACGACCTCAAGGGCAAAGGCCTGCAGCGGCCTTGTGAAATCAACTGGCCGGATTTGATCCGCTTCAAGCGCACCCTGGTGGACCCGATGCCCGATATCGTGGCCCACAGTCTCGAGAAAAGCCAGGTGGAGGTGTTCAAGGGCGAGGCCCGCTTTGTGGGGGAGGATCGAATTGAAGTGGAGGGTCAGACGCTGAGCGCCCGGCACATCTTCATCGGTACCGGGGCCATACCCCAGCCCCTTAATATCTCCGGAGAGGAGCATATTCTCACCAGTGAGGATTTTCTGGAACTGGAGCATCTTCCCGAGGAGATCATTTTTGTCGGTGGGGGCTATATTTCCTTCGAGTTCGCCCACGCCGCGGCCCGGGCCGGGGCCAGGCCGGTCATCCTCCAGCGGAGCAGGCCGCTGAAGAAGTTTGACCAGGAAATGGTGGGGTACCTGGTGCATCTGAGCCGGAATATCGGCATCGACGTCAAGGATAACATGCCGGTGAAAGCCGTGGAAAAAACCGGGGCGGGTTTTCGGGTCAGGGCCGGGGCCGACGGGGAGCGGGAATTTCAGGCCGACCTGGTGGTGCACGGCGCCGGGCGGGTGGCCAACATCAGGGACCTCGGGCTCGAGGCCGCGGGCGTGGAGAGCACTCCCGCGGGCGTCACGGTGAACGATTACCTGCAAAGTGTTTCCAATCCCCGGGTTTATGCCGGGGGCGACGCGGCGACCACGCCCTATCCCCTGACGCCCACCGCGTACCTGCACGGCAAGGTGGCGGCCCACAACATTCTCGAGGGCAACGAGGTGAAAGTGGACCATACCGGCATTCCCTTTGCGGTGTTCACGGTGCCGCCTCTGGCCGCGGTGGGATTTACGGAAGAGGAGCTCAAAGCACAGGGTAAGAACTATGACCGGATATTCCAGGACCTCTCCCGGTGGTTCTCCGCCAGGAGCATCGGCCTCAGGGAAGCCTGGGGCAAAGTGCTGATCGACCGGGACTCAGGCCTGATCCTGGGCGCGCACCTGATGGCCAATCACGCCGAAGAAACCATCAACGTCTTCGGCCTGGCCATGCGCCTGGGCCTGAGGGTGGATGACCTGAAGCAGGCCATCTGGGCCTATCCCACCTCGATTGCGGATATCGCCTATTTGTTGTAAGGAGTAAATCATGCCAGAGCTTCCTGACGTCGAAGTCTTCAAGCGCTACCTGGACGCCACCGCCTTACACCAAACCATCACCGAGGTGGAGGTGGAAACCACCCAGATTCTCGAGGGGGTGTCCATTTCGAAGCTGCAGAAAAGCCTGAAAGGGCGGCAGTTCCAAAGCACGCATCGCCACGGCAAGCACCTGCTGGTGGCCCTGGATGAGGGGCCCTGGCTGACGCTCCATTTCGGCATGACCGGTTTTCTAAAGTATTTCAAGGACATGGATAAAGAGCCGGAACATGACCGCCTGCTCATAAGTTTTGATAACGGCTATCACCTGGCCTATGTCAGCCAGAGGAAACTCGGGGCCGTGGGTCTCGCAGACGGGGTGGACAACTTCGTCGACGAAAAGGAATTGGGGCCGGACGCCCTGAGCCTCGACCTGGAGGGCTTTCGCCAGGCCATCAAGGGCACGCGGGGCGCGCTCAAGTCATTTTTGATGAACCAGAAGCACCTGGCCGGCATCGGCAATGTTTATTCCGATGAGATTCTTTTTCAAGGCGGGCTTCATCCCAAGGGGGAGGTCAACGACCTGGACGCGGACACGGTGAAACGGTTGTATGAGGCCATGCAGGACGTCTTGCACAAGGCCATCGAGGCCCAGGCCGATCCGGCGCGATGGCCCGATTCCTTTATCATCCCCCACCGGCAACCGGGCGGGACCTGTCCGCGCTGTCAGGGCAAGGTTGAGAAGATCAGCGTTTCCGGGCGTTCGGGATATTTTTGCCCCAAGTGCCAGGCCAAGCCCTGATTGAGATAGTTCAAGGTTCAAGGTTCAAAGTTCAAAGTTAAAAAGATATTTGGGCAGTCAGCAGTCAGCAATTGGCAATTGGCAGACGAACCAGCCTGTCATGAATTGTCGAAGCGGTAGCTTTGCAGGCCAGGCGTTCCCGAGCAGGAGATTGGGAACGAGTAGAATAGCTTACGCTTATAGCTTATAGCATAAAGCTTAAGGCTTACAGCATACAAGGAGCGTCTTGAGATGTGGCGTATCGTGCGCCTAGCGTCAGGGGTTATCTTGATTGTGCTGGGAGTTGCAGGGCTGGTGCTGCCGATCCTGCAGGGCTGGCTGTTCATGGCCCTGGGGGCCTTGCTCCTGTCGGTGGACCTGCCTTTTTTCGATCGCCTGGTCCAATGGATGACCGAGAAAGTGCCGCCGGTAAAAGGACCGGTAGAGCGGTTCCGCAATTTTTTAAAAGGATCAGAGCAAGAGACCAAAGAGAATAATAAAACCGGTATTGAATAATATGAAGGAACAACCATCCAGACCCGAAACATTGCTTTCCGCCCCAGCCAGAAAGAAAATTAATGCTCTCTGGTATATCGGTCTGGGGGCACTAATCGGCGCAGCAATTAACCTGGCGATCCTGGAACCGCTGGAATTAGGCCTTCAGAATTTCATCGCCGCCTTACAAAACCAGCCTCAAGTTCAGTATATACCTCGATTTGTTACTTTCGCACCCCTAATGAGCATGGTTTTCATCGGGCTCATTTATGGGGCGATTTTAGGGTATATTTATTACCTGTTTCGAAGGCAACACCACGATCTTACCGTGGTGCATCGGGATTTCGAGCTGCAAGTGGCGGCCTTGCGGCATCATTATAAAAATCTGGCCCTGGGGATACAGGGTTTCTCCCAGAGGGTGGCGCAGAAGGCGGACCAGGTCTCCGAGGCGCTGGCGCAGAAAACCGAACAAGACCCGGATTATCAAAATCTGCTGACCGAATTCGACAAGCTGGAAAACAGCGCCTCTATTCTGGAGGACACCGCAGAGCGGCTGTCCCTGGCCTTGAAAAAGGAACTGGCCTTTTTAAAGGCCCTGACCCAAGAGGCCCTCCAACTGGAATCCCGGGATTTCTATCCCTTTTTGAGGGACTGCATACAGGAACTCCTGGATTTGCGTTTCCAGGATAAGGCCATCCGGGTGGAGATTAACGGCCAGCCTTATCAGGAGTGCCGGGATTCCCTGGAGTTTTCCTTCCAACCCCAGGTCATGGAAGTGATCTGCCAGAATCTGCTGAGCAATGCCATGACCTACGGGGATCACATCGACATCCGGGTGGCCGCGACGGATAAGCTGCTGCGCCTGGAAATCGAGGATAACGGGCCGGGGCTGGAGGTGGACAAACTGAAGCATTCCCTGTACGCGGCCGACCGAAGCGTGGAGCCCGAAAGCACCCGCCTGGGTCTCAAGGTGACCCTGCACCTGTTGCGGCAGTTCGGGGGCGATCTCAAGGTCAAAAGCGCGCCCGGAGCCGGGGCCACCTTTATTTTGGAGCTGCCGCTGGCGGGGTGAAGCTGGGGGTTTCGAGTTTCGAGAAAGGGTTTCTTGATGTACCGGAAAAATTCGCCCTTATTGCTCCAATTCCCCTTTTAAAGAGAGGAAGTCCATCAGGTCTTTTAAGGATAAAATGCCCTGCAGGCGATCGCCCTCGGTTACCAGGAGGCGGCTGGTGCCCAGATTTTTCATCTGGCTCAAGGCCCGGGCCGCATCGTCTCGGGGAGAGATGGTGTTGTCCGCCGACCGGGGGATGTAAATTTCCCCGACGGTGTGCCGGTCCCATTGGTCCCGGGGAATTTCCTGCACCTGCCTGGTGGTTACATAGCCCAACAGTCTGCCGTCGTCCATCACCGGGAACATTTTGTAGTGATGTCGATAGATGTGGTTTTCCACCAGATCCTTGACCGACAGGGATGAGGGCACGGTTTCGGGGTCGCGCCGCATGAACCGGCTGATGGGCTCGCCTTCCAGGGCCTGGCGGGTCAGGATTTGCTGGTAGGACCTCCGGGCCGCGCCCTGGAGGAACATGCCGATCAGGACCCACCACATGCCGCCCACAAAATTGCCCCATATCACCTGGAGTATGCCCAGAAAAACCAGCAGGAGGCCGAAGCCCACGCCGATATTGGAGGCAATGCGGGTGGCCCACTTCAGGTTGTCCTTGGCGGCCCAGAGAATGGATCTCAGCACCCGTCCGCCATCCAGAGGAAAAGCCGGCAAAAGGTTGAAGCCGGCCAGGATGGCGTTAATGAAGGCCAGGTATTCCAGCACCCCGAAGATGGGGGTGGACCAGACGCTGGCCTGGCCCAGCCGGGCTCCCCAATAGAACAACGCCGCCAGACCGATACTGGTGATGGGTCCGACGATGGCCATCAAAAATTCTCCTTTGGGGCTGGTGGCTTCATCGCCCATCTCGGCCACCCCGCCGAAAATAAACAGGGTGATGCCTTTCATGGGCATGCCGAATTGTCGGGCTACCAGGGAATGGGCGAATTCGTGGACAATGATGGAGATAAACAGGCCCAGAGCGCCCACCACGCCCATCAACCAGTAGGTTTGGGTGGACAGGTCCTGGTAAAAATAGGGAAAATACCCTGCGGACAGGGACCAGACCACGAGGATGGCGATGAATATCCAGCTTAAATCCAGGCGTACTTCGAAGCCCAGGAGCTTGAAAAGCTTGAGACGCTTGCCGAACATGTAATAACCTCCAGTCCGGAAGCGGGAACTTCCGGGTTAAAGGGCCGGGTTATTGGCGGCGCCTGCTGCCGGATGGCTTGGAGCTGCAAAGCGAGGAACAGTTCGGATGGGGCACAAAACCTTTGAGGACATCTCCGGCAGACTTCCTGGTGGACCAGGCCTCCAGGTCGTCGGCGACCTGGAGCGCGGCTTTGATGGTGCGTTCCTCCGTTCCCTGTTTTTTGGCCTCTTGGGCCCAGAAGCGCACCGCGGGCCGGGGCGCCAATATCCTGCCCCCGCAGCAGGAACACCGGCTCATCCGGAGGAATCAGGGCTGCGGGGGCCGGGAGCGCGGCCGGGGAATCAGGGGAGCCAGGTTTCAGAGGGCCGTCTTTTTTAGGGCGCCGGAGGTTACGCGGCCAGGAGCACATGGGGGGCGGCGCCCGGCCCCAGGCAAGCCTGGTGCGACCCGGCGTCGAAACTTATTGCCCCTGGGCCTGCCCCTCGAGTTTTTCCAATTCAGCAGCCAGTTCATCCATCTGTTTCTTGATGTCCTGGATCTGTTCGGGTTTCATGGTGCCGGGATAAAAGAGCTGCGGGATCAGGTCTGAGAGCCGGTCCAGCACGCCGGCCAGGGCCTTCTGGTTGGCGGCGTTCAGTTTGCCGTCCTTCAGGAGCTCCCCGGCCTCGCCCAGCATGGCGCTCAGGACCATGGAGGTGGCGCCCATATGCCAGACTTTCTCCATCATCATCATGTGCATGCCCATGCCTTCGGGCTTCATCATCTCCATCATGGATTTTTTCTGCTGCTTCTGACCCTGGGCTGGGGCCTTTTCCTGGGCGGCCACGGTGCCGAAGACCAACAATAAGCCCAGGCAAAGCACGAGGATCATGAGACGGCGGGTTTTCATTTTTCTCCCTCCCCAAAATCTGCTCTCAGGGAATTGACGATAACCAAAATTTTTTTCCCCGGTTCAAAACAGGTGGTTATCTAATTTTCGCCTGCACTGCTGGTTTATCTTTCCCACCCCGCCGGAGGTTCCACCACGCGCGCCAGGTTGCCGT
>CAZLRL010000179.1:0-6108 GCA_964561645.1 uncultured Desulfobacterales bacterium | reverse complement strand
CCGGGCATGAGGCCGAAGAGGTTTTTCATGGACAGGGTCACCCCGGCCCAATGGTGGGTTTTGAGTTTGGCCACCGAGACGATGAGGTCGAACTCCTGGAGGCAGAGCGGCAGGGTCAGGGAATCCAACAGGGAGCAGCCCCCGGCGTTGGGCACGGTATAGCCGTTTTGGCGGTTCAGGTCGATGAAGGGAATGCGGTCCTCCCAGAGAATTTCTTCCATACCGGATTCGTCCAGGACCCGCAGGGTGTCGGTGATATGCCCCGGGCCCTCGGCCACCACCACCCGGGCGGCGCCCCAGGCCAGCAGGGCCTCCACCGCGCCCCGCACCACCAGGGGGTGGGTGTTGATATGCACGGCCCAGGGTATGGTCTCCACCAGGTTGGGTTTCAATAAAACCCGGCGGCCCCGGATCTGGGCCTCGCTCACCCCCAATTCCTGCCAGCCGGTTTGAATGATTTTTTTGATATCCGCCTGGTAATCGGGGGCCCGGCCGATAAAGGTTTTCTCCTGCCAGCCGCGGATTCTGGCTTCCCGGTAGAAGAAATAGCCCCCCGCGCCCAGCACCAGGCCTCCGGCGCAGGCCAGCAAAAAGTCTCGGCGGGTAAGGCCCATGTTATCTAATCCTTGTTATTACCGACGCTGCAAGCCAGGCCGGTTTGATAGAGGCTCACCAGGCCCCGGGGGGCCCGGGAGGCCACCAGGAGCAAGGCCAGAGCAGCGGTGTCATAGCCGCCGAACCTTTCCTGGCGGGCCAGACAGGCCTCGATCAAGCCGGAGGCATTAGCGGGCCGCGCCCCCCAGGCCCCCAGGCCCAGCAGGGCCCAACCCAGGGACCAGGGAGTTTTGAGGGTGTCGACCCGGGGCGCGAGGAAATCCAGGCTTTCCTGCACCGCGGGCCGGTAAACCAGGGGCCCCAAGGCCGTGAGCACCATGCCGGTGTCTTCGGGCATGGCGTGCAGCACCTGGCCGAAAACCGTGGTGTTGCCGTAGTTCCAGCCGCCGCCGGGAATTTGGCGGTCCAGGAGCAGGCGCACCGCTTCCGCCACCCGCTGGTGGCCGCCATACCCCGCCACCTGCAGGGCCATGAGGGCCAGGGCCGTGGGTTCGGCCCAGGAGGAGGTGGAGGCCAGCCAGGGCCAGCCTTTGAGGTTGGAGTCATGGCCGAAGATGGCGTCAGGGTCTTTTTTCCAGTACAGGCCCGAGGTGGCCAGAAGAAAGGCCACGGCCCGGTCCTGAGCTTTCCGGTCCGCCGCGGCTCCCTGCCAGGCCAGGACCGCCAGGGGGGTGGGCCAGATAGCTTCGGGGTGCTCCGGGGCAATGCTCACCCGGCCGTCGGCGAGCTGGCCCGCGGCCAGGCGGCGGCAGGCCGCGGCGCGCAGATCGGGGGCTTTCCCCAGGACGCTCAGGGCAATGATTGCCCAGGCAGTGGCCTCGGGGCGAAAACCTTCACCGGGGCGCAGGGAGAAACCGCCGTCGGCCAGGGCCCGGTCGCGCAATTGATTTGTTGCCTGGGATACGTGGGGCCGGATCATGGTTCCTTTGCGTGGACCTGATGCATCTTTCCCGCGCCGCGAGACTTCGCGGCTTATAAAAATTTTGGGTTCACTATTTATTACCTCTCGGAATGTTGGCCTTAAAAATTAAAACCAAGGAGCCTCTTGCAAAAGTCATTTTTGTC
Source organism: uncultured Desulfobacterales bacterium (assembly GCA_964561645.1). Taxonomy (GTDB): domain Bacteria; phylum Desulfobacterota; class Desulfobaccia; order Desulfobaccales; family 0-14-0-80-60-11; genus JBGSLA01. Next base: position 4,428 of record CAZLRL010000179.1, on the reverse strand, counting down.
ATCCTGAGCGAAGCGAAAGATCTAGATTCTTCGGTCGCCTGCGGCTCCCTCAGAATGACAGATACGTGATATTTGCAAGAGGTTCCAAGGTTAGGCAATTGCGCGAATCAACGCCACGTTGCAGAGAAAATGAGTAGGGTGCGTCTCACGCACCACTTTTGGCGCGTAAGACGCGCCCTACGAAGTCATTCTCAGAGCAGTCACTCATGAGCCTGTGGCTCTCCTAAATCATGAAAAGCCTGGTGGCACAGGCGTCCCGCCTGTGGGGGGCCAGAGGTGAGGAGGTGGAGCAATAATTCCTGGAAGGGGAACTTATGATCGGATTATTTAATGGTGCGCAGTGTGACACTTGACAGAAACTGAGGATTTCTGGTGAACCTCCCGGGCAATTTAAAGGCAATATGATTCATCGAGCGATGAGGAATCGACGGGCAGTGCCCGCCCTACATTAATGGGAAAATTCGGTGGGGCGGGCCTCCGTGCCCGCCGAAATTTCTTGTAAAAGTTGCTCATGCTGCGGTTTTCGCAAAACCACAAAAACCTGGTGGCATAGGTATCCTCACCTGTGCCCGGTCGGGGTGGTGCTGTCTGCTTAACGAAGGGACTTTTCACCGAGCAATTTGTGGTGCGTAAGACGCACCCTACATAATCTGGCGGAACTTTGGGGAGGAAGCGCCTCTGCACGATCTTTGAACATTGACTACCCCTCGTTCCCAAGCTCCCGCTTGGAAACGCAATCGACCCAAAGCTCCTGCTTTGGTAAGGTGAATTTTTAGGGCCGTCCCGGGCCGCCATAACCGGCAAAATCTCTAAATGGAAGACGCTTCGCTACGCTCAGGATGACACCTTTTGCGAATTTTGGGTGGTGCAACCGCTTCTAGAATCGCGACCTTAGAGGAAAAGTGAGCAAGTAGGGAAGCGGAGGGCCATGATACTGGTTACAAAAAACCAATCATGGCCCCCATCATCGGTAGCGGGGAACTTCAGGTTTGCTAGTGCCGTTTTTCGGCCAGTTGCTGGGCGGTTTTGGTGTGGAGGGAGGCCGCGGCCCCGGCTTCGGCGTCCACCAGGGCCAGGACGTCCTGGTAGATCTTCCGGTTGATATCCCCAGAGCCGTCCTGGGGCTGCAGGACCTCTAAAACAGATTCGGCGATTTCCGGCTCGGTATCAAGTTCCGCCAAGATATCCCGGGCCTGGGTGGGATCGACTTTCTGCAGCAGCAGCGCCGCAAACACCACCTTGGGGTCGCCCCCCTCGGCCTTGAGGAGGTCGATGGCCAGGGCCAAACTCCGGTCCAGCCTGGCGGCGAAATCCGGTTCTTCGGGGTTGAGGCTTAAAACCCGCTCCCGCAGGCGGTCCTTGAAGGTCTGCATGGCCTGCTTTTCCTTGACCAATTCCGGGACGCATTTGTCGGCGAACTGGCACCACTCGGCGCAACCCATCTCGATTTTAGGGTTATAAAAAAGATGGCCGCACCAGGCGCAGCGGCGGCGGGTGTCGTCCTTGAAAAACTCGATCTCGGTCCCGCACTTGGGGCACTCCAGGGTGAAAATGTCATCGGGCTTCCAGTGGCGGGTGTCCTGACCGGGGCATTTTATCTGTTCCATGACTTTTTCCTTATCAGGCAGCCTTGATTTTGGCCTGCTGCACCACCTGGCCCTGGGGGCCGAGAGTGCAAATGGACACGGGCAGGCGCTTGCCGGAGGCCTCGAAGGCCCGGCGCACCACTTCCACGAGTCCCTGGCAGCAGGGGACTTCCATGTTGACGATGGTGATGCCTTTGACCTCGTTTTCCTTGAGGATGGCGGCCAGCTTGGCGACGTACTCCTCCAGGTCGTCGAACTTGGGGCAGCCGCACACCACCGCCTTGCCGGGGAGGTAGCGGGCGTGGAAGTCTCCGGCGGCGAAGGGGGCGCAATCCGCGGCCACCAGGAGTTCGGCGTATTTCAGGAAGGGGGCCTTGGCGGACACCAGGCGCAGCTTCACCGGCCAGTGGCCCAGGGCCGAGGCGCCGGCCTCGGGGGCGGCCGCAGGGGTGAACTGGCGCATGGCGCTGCCGGGGCAGACAAACCCTTCGGTGGCCACCGCAGCCTGGGGCTCGCCAGGGGCTTCCCGGGCTTCGGGGTGGCCGGGCTCGCCCGGGGCGCCGGGCGCGGGTCCCACAAACTCGTCGGCATCCCGCTCTTCTATGGTCAGCGCGCCCACCGGGCACTCACCCAGGCAGGCCCCCAGGCCGTCGCAATATTTGTCCGCCAGGATCTTGGCCTTGCCGTCTTCGATGACAATGGCCCCCTCGGCGCAGGAGGGGACGCAGAGGCCGCAGCCGTCACATTTTTCCTGGTCAATTTTAATGATCTGCCTTTTTGCCATGAGTTTCACCTGTGTTGAGGTTTTATTCTAATATAATCATGTGAGCGGGGCCTGCTCTGATTTAAGTCAAGAAGTGGAAATTATTTCGCTTTCGGGTTGGTTTTTTTGGCTGGCTGGCGTGACCGCAGGGATTTGGTGCGTAAAACGCACCCTGCATAAATTGCCACTGGGAAAAGTTTCTATTCAATTGTGTACTTCATACCCTGCAAACATTGCACAGGTGAGGACACCTGTGCCACCGGGGTTTTCATGGTTTGAGAAGTTGCGGCTCATATAGGTAACAAAATGTAGCCGCGAGGCTAAGCCTGCGCCTTGGGCACGGCAAGCCGTGCCCCTACAGTAGAATTACTTGTCTGATGGCAACTTGGTATGAGAGGACAGCGGCAAAAGGGGGAATGTCCAAAATTTTTGGTGGGCAGAGCCCACCCTACATTTAATAATAATATGAAATAGTTACAATTCAATCCCCCAGCAGGACCTCGGCCAGGTGATAGAAATCCAGGTTCAGGCCCATGGACTCAGCCACGCCCCTGAGATGCAAAAAACAACTGGCGTCCAGGGAGACGAGCCCCGTGGCCCCGGTGGCCACCACCGCGTCCAGGTAGGCCTGGCCGATGGCCCGGGCCAAATCCGGATGCTGGGCCGCAAAGACCCCGCCAAAGCCGCAGCAGGTGTAATGAGGGGAAACGGTGGTCACGGTGAGCCCCTCGACCTGATCCAGCAGCGCGGCCGCGTGTTCCACACCCCCCAATTCCCTGGCCTTGCAGGAACGGTGCAGGGCCAGGATACCTTGTAACCGGGGCCGCCAGGGGAGGGGGCCTTGCGCGGCCAGCCAGTCGCTCAATTCCACGACCCGGGAGGTGACGCTTTTAACGTGCTGAACAGCTTCAGGGCTGCCGGCCAGGGACGGATAATCGCGCCGCACCGTCAGGGTGCAGGAGGCGCTGGGGCAGATAATGTCCCCCGATCCCGAAAAAACCCGCAGAAAGTGGCGGGCCAGCCGCCGGGCCGTGCCGGTGTCCCCCGCGGTCAGGGCGAACTGGCCGCAGCAGGTCTGCTCCGCCGGATAGTTAAGTTGCACCCCCAGCCGGGTAAGAATTTCCACCACCGCGTCCCCCACCTGGGGAAAGAACTGGTCGATGAAGCAGGGAATAAAGAGGCTGACGCGCGGGGTGGCTGAATTCATAATCACTTAACGTTTACAAGCAGCCCGGGTCGAAAAGTGCAAGGAGCGATCTGCGCCCCATAAATTGCCCGGGCGCAAAATTCCCCTTGGGAAGACAGGCGGCCACGCCCAGGGAGGACACCTGGGCCACCAGGCCTTTTCAGGTTCATGGTTGGGCCAGAGCCAAAGCCTCAAAGTGACTGAAGCGCGAGGCCAAGCCTGCACCGGCACAGGTTGAAAACCTGTGCCACCAAAAAGTATCTAAGCGCGAGAAGCTATTTAACCATAAAAGGGTTTTTAGGGGGAAAATTTCTAACCGGTCGGGGGTCTGATTTCAGAGAAGTGTTGCCAAACCTAGTTCCCGTCATCCTGAACGGACCATCATGACCGAAAAAGTCACCACCAACCCGGAAAACTGGTGAACCGCCGCGCCCGGCGGTTGTCGCCGGCGAGGGCGCCAAAAGTTTGAGGTCCAAGGCTCAATAAAATTTTTGGGGGAGGGTCGCAAAATCTGCTGTCACAATTACCGCTGATAATGACTTATCTCTGAGTGCGGCAGCCATCCTTTTGCTTGACAAAGTAATGTGAATTTTTTTACAATATACCAAAATTTATGAAATAACAACAGGTTGTATGGGTAAGCCTGCAGTTTCCCTAAACACTCCCCGGGCGCAGATCCTGGTGATCGATGACGACAAGACCATGCGGGACGCCTGCCACCAGATCCTGGCCCGCCAGGGCTTCCAGGTGGAGCAGGCCGCCAGCGCCCGCCAGGGTTTGGGGCTGCTGGAGAAGAGCTCCTTCGACGTGGTCCTGCTCGACCTGGTGATGCCGGATCTGGAGGGGTTGGAAACCCTAAAGCGCATCAAAAACCTGGATGCCAATTGCGAGGT
>CAZLRL010000178.1:0-6124 GCA_964561645.1 uncultured Desulfobacterales bacterium | reverse complement strand
GGGGAAATCCAGGCGGACGCTCCCCAGGAGGCGGTCTTTGCGTTCCATACGGGTGGATTTGAGGATCTGAAATTCGTCGATCAAGTGCGCCGGCGGCGGGAAGGGATACCACCGGGCCCCTTTCTGGACGATCTCCTGGTCCACCCGCTTCCAGTAGCGGCGGAAAATCAGCTCGGCGCTCAGCTTGAGGCGGTCGGCCAGATGGACGGGGCCCACGCCGAGGCTGAAGTCGGCCAGACGGACCCGGGTGCGGTTGGTGGTCACCTGGCCGTAGACCTGATCGATGTTATAGGTCACGGGGCCCTGTTCCTGGGACTCCTTGACCTGGCGGTAGCCCCGGTACTCCACCGCCACCTGCACCGGGACGACCTTGGCCACCCAGAAGCCGGCGGTGGCCCGCAGAAACCAGCCGTACAGGCCGTTGCTGTCCCGGAACCACAGGGTTTCCGGTTGCAGAACCGGAATGTCTCCGGGGCTGGGCAGGCCCCCGTAGACCTCGCGGTCCGGGCGGGAGAACTGCCAGGGCCGCATGGTTTCTTCCGCCTGGGTGCCCCGGGCATAGGCCAGGGACCGGGAGCTCAGGGTGGGCCGCTGGCGCTGGCGCACGTCTTCCAGTTCGTTCAGCAACTCCACGTTTTGGGGGTCATTTTTGAGGGCCAGGGCAAAGGCCTTGGTGGCCCCGCCCAGATTACCGGCCGCCCGGGCCTTGCGGGCCTCGGCCACCCGGGCATACTGCGGGTCGGAGGCCGTTTTGATAATCTCGGTGTAATAAGCCAGGGCCCGCCGGTCTTGCCTGCCCTCCAGGATGCGGGCCCTTTCCATGAGCACCTTGTCCCGGGGCACCCGGTCGTCCAGAGTCTCCAGGGCCTGGAGGGCCTCCGGGTAGTTTTTCTGGAGGCGGCAGGCCTGGACCTTGAGGAGCTGCACCTCGGGATAGCTGGCATGCTCGGGCGGCACCTTGGCCGCCGCGGCTTTGACCCCTTCGTACTGCCCCCGGATCAGGTACAGCCGGGCGATCTCCAGGGCGTTGTCCGCGGTGACGGGCTTGTGGTTCAGGGTGGCCAGCACCCGGCTCCAGTCCTTCTGGCCCATCTGGCACTGGAGGACCAGTTGGGCCAGCCGCTGGTCTTCGGGCCACATCCTTTGAGCCCGGCGGTAATAATATTCCGCGTCCCGCCGGTTCCCCAACTCCATGGCCAGATCGGCCAGGGCCAGGCATTCGCCGGGGCTGTCGGGCTTGCGGTAGCGGCGGTATTGGTCGAGGACATGAAGCAGGTAGTCCAGTTTGCCGCCGTGGCGCCCCAGTTTGGAACTAAAAAAGGAGATCGCGGCCACGTACTCCGGGCTGCCCGCCTTGATGCCGGGGATGCGGTAGATCAGGCGGGACAGGTCCTGGTAGCGGGACAGCTTGGGCAAAAGATGGGTCAAAATCAGCAGGGTGGGATGGTGGTGCCGTTTTTCCCACAAATTATCCACCGCCAGGTCCACCGCCAACTTGCAGGCCTCCGGGTCCGAAACATGACACAAAGCCCGGGCGACCCAGGTGCGCTCCTCCAGGCTCAGCCGGTCCCGGGCCTGCCTTTGGGGGAGCCGCTCCCGAGCCTCGGCCCAGGTTTGGGGGCGGGGATTTTTTTCCGGCCACCCCGAACAATACAGGCGCAGGGCCCAATCCGAGGCTTCCTGCCAGTCCTTCTCCGCCAGGGCCGCCTGGACGCAGGCCACCAGCACCGGGCGGTCGCCGGGGTTCTCCGAGCGGGCGCCGTTGTGGCCCGCCTGCAGGCCGCGCAGAATTTCCTGGGCTTCGGCGGGCCGGCCTAAATAGATCAGGACCCGGGATTTTTCGATCAGGGCCTCCCGGTTGCCGGGTTCCACCTGCAGGAAGCGCTCATACCGATCCAGAGCCCCTTCCAGGTCCCCGGCCCACAACAGGAGGCGGGCCTGCTCCCGGAGGAGGCTCGCCTCCTGGGGCACGGGACACTCCTGGAGTTCCTTTTTGGCTTCCTCCCAGCGCTCGGCCTTGAGGAGCAGGGTGACGCGGCGCAACCGCAATTCCACATTGTCGGTGCGCTGGGTTAAATCCTCGTAAGCCTGAAGGGCTTCCTCCTGGGCCTTGGGCTGGAAGGCCAGGGCCTCGGCCAGGAGTTGCCGGGCGGTGATATCGTCAGGGTTTTTCTCCAGGTAGCCCCGGAAATAATGGGCCGCCTGGCTCCAATGTTTCTGGTAAAAATGCATCTGTCCCAAAAACAGCTGCAGGCGCGGGTACTTGGGATTGTCCCGCTCCATAGGCTTGAGCAGGTTGACCGCGTCCTTGAAGCGCCGGGCGTAGGAATAGGTCAGGGCCGCTTCCCAGCGCAATTCCCCCTGGATGAGCTGGCGCCGCCCCGCTTCGTCCCACATGGCCGCGGCCTTGGAAAACTGCCGCTGGCGGGCATAGAGGCGGGCCAGATTGATGATGGTCTCCTGGTGGGAATCCCCTGTTTCCCAGGCTTTTTTGTACACCTGCTTGGCTTTATCCAGCTTGCCGGTCAGGAGGAGCTCCAGGGCATACCAGCGGACCGTGTCGGGATTGAGCTGGTCCCCCTGAAGGGAAGCCAGCACCGCCGCGGCTTCGGCGTGGTTGCCTTTCTGGGACCAGAGGCGGGCCAGCGGCAGGGCGTGCTCTTTTTTGCCTTTGGAATGAGAATAAAGCCAGAGGTAGTGCTTCAGGGCCTCGTCGGGATTTTGCGCCGCTTCCGCGGCCTGGGCCGCTTCCTGGCGGAAGGTGGCGTTTTCGGCCGCCTGATCCAGGAGGCGCTGGTAAACCTCGGTGGCGGCGTCGTAATCCCGGCTCCAGTAATGCAGCAGGGCCAGCCGATGCAGGGCCTCGGGCCGGTCGGGGTTCTGGGCCGCCTCCTCTTCCTGGAGGGGAATGGCCTCTCGATAGCGCTGGAAGCTGCTGAGCAGATCCACCAGGGTGCGCCGGACCTCGGCGGTGGGCTGGAGGTGATAATGGCGCTGATAAAACTCCAGGGCCAGCTCTTTATCCTGGTCCTGCTGGCCGGCTAATTGGGCCGCAAACAGGGCCACGTCCGCGTCCTGGGGGTTCTTCTGCACATAATCCTGCAACAGCTTCAAGGCCTGGGGCCGCTGGCCCGTCCGGTTCAGGACCTGGGCCAGCCCTTTCAAGGCCCCGGTGGCCTGGGGGTCCCGCTCCCAGACCTGGGCCAGGATTTCCCGGGCGGGCTCCAACTGGTTCTGCTTCAGGTACAGCCAGCCCAGGAAAGTGCCGCAATCGGACAGTCCCGGCTTACGCTTCCAGGCTTTTTGGGCCAGCTCCAGGGCCGTATTGAGATCGCCTTGTTTTTCCGCCTCCTGGGCCCGGTGGAACAAGGCTTCGGAGGTCCAATAGAAATGGGGGTCCTGATACCAGGCATAAGCCAGCACCAAGCTTAAAAACCCGAGACTGAGGAGGAGCACCAGGAGCCAGCGGCGCTTAAGAGCCATAAACCTGCCTCGGGTCCATGGCCGGTTGCCACTGGGGTTTTTTCAGGCCGGCCAGCACCAGATCCGCCAGGACCCAGATAACAAAAGCGGAAAAGAAACCATTGAGCACAATCAGGTGCGGCGGGGCCCAGCCCAGTTGCAGGGACAGGAAAGGCAGCGTGAGGTGCAAAGCGACAATACCCAGTTGGGGCAGCAGGAGGAGATAGCCGGTGGCCTCGGTAAAGGGGTGGCGGTTATTGACCTTATAAACCGGTTTGCGGCCCGGCGGATACATCAGGGCCGCCAGGATGGCGGCGGCGTACACCGGGGACAGGCCGCAGAGGATTCGAAATTGCTTCAGGGCGTCCTTGCGATAAAACAGATAGCGGAACATGAAAATAGTGGCGGCCAGATAAGCCCCCCTCAAACCCAGATAATAAAGTTCCTGATCCTGAAAACAGGAATAACCTTCCCAGTAGCCCAAAAGGGGCAGAAAATAAAAGGCCGGAAAGATCAGGCCGCTGATGAGGTAATTCACCTGGATGAGCAGGAAATGGCGGCGCTGCTCCCAGTCCAGGCCCTTCTTTCTCAGAGGGTTGTCCCAGAAAAACAGCCGCATGCTGTCCAGACACCACTGGAAGCGCTGGCGGTAGACCGCGGCCAGGTTCAGGGGCGCCAGCCCCCGGGACAGGGCATAGGGGAAATAAATGCCTTTCCAGCCCCGGCTCAGGAGCTCGTAGGAGGTGGTGGAGTCTTCCAAAATGTTCCAGGTGGCAAACCCGCCCAGCTCGGCCAGGGCCGCCCGGCGGTACACCACCCCGGAACCGCAGGAAATCACCGCGTTGGCCTGGTCGTTGCTGAGCTGGACCACCTCGTAAAAAATTTCATCCCGGTTAAAAAAGGGATCGCCTTCGGGGAGATGGAAGGTTTGCTTGGACTGGACGTAGGCCACCTGCGGCAGGCGAAAGAAGCCCACCAGCCGGGTGAGGAGGTCGGGGGCCGGCACCTGGTCGGCGTCCAGCACCAGGATGAGCTCGCCCTGGCTCAGCCCCAGGCCGAAGTTGAGGTTGCCGCTCTTGGCGTCCCGGCGGGGCCACCCCGCGGCCACCCGGGAGTGGTAGTGGAAGCCCAGGCTTTGGGCCAGCGCGGCCACCGGCGGCGAAGCATAATCATCCAGGACGTAGACCTGCACCGGGTCATAATCCAGGCGGCTCACCGCCCGCAGGGTGGTGGTGATGACCTCCAGGGGCTCGCCGCAATAGGTGACCAGGATGTCCACCGGCGGGCGGCGCTCGAGCTCCAGGCCCTCGGGCCGATGATAGCGCAGGGTGGACAGATCCCAGGCCAGGAAGACCAGCAGCAAATAGGCCAGGGTTTCGACACTAAAAAACAGGATGCTCTGGTCCCCGGGGGCGCGCCACATCAGGCGGCCCAACCAGGCCAGATAGAGGGCTCCCAGGGTCAGGGTCAGCAAGGACAGCGTCTGGGCGGCCAGCCGCCGGGGCCGGTCTTCCAGGTCGCGAAAGCGGCGGTAGGGGAGACGGCGGCGCCAATCGGCCCAGAAGGTGGCCCAGGGATTCAGGCCCATAGCCACCTCCCCGCCGGAGAGGACCCAAGCTTAAGAAAGAGGCCGGCCGAGTCAAGAGGAGACATGACCCTTCCCTCCTTGGAATGGGGCCAGGCCCTGGCAATCCTACCAGGACCGGAAAAACGAAGTAAGGTTATCCCGGAGTTTTAAAGCCAGCTATTCCCCTGATTAAAACTAAGGATAATCCTTAAGGGATACTACTATTTCCTTGAAATAAAAAAATGTTTTTGTCAACAAAAAAATTATCAAAAACAATTTTTTATTTGCTCAAGTTGAGTCAAACTTCTTATTTTGTGACAACTTGTGACAAGCCTGGCGATCCTCTAGGTATCCTTCATTTGGCTTCCCTGCCGCTCCCGGCGCTTTTCTTGCTTGACACCAGCGCCCGTCGTCTTACAATAAGAGGTAGTTTACCGGTGCCTTCGGGCTTAATAGGGAAGCCGGTGCAAAGCCGGCACGGTCCCGCCGCTGTAACCGGGGACGAACCCTGCGACAACCACTCTCAGCCGCGGGTTGGGGGGAAGGCGTAGGGGGAGGAAGATCCGGGAGTCAGAAGACCTGCCGGTAAGATGGGCCGTAGCGCCGCGCGGGTCGGCGGGGGCCCCGGGGCTTGCCGCCCCGGCAGGGATGAAGAAGACGGGTGCAATCCCTGGGTTTTAGACCCAGGGATTTTTTTTATGGGAGCGCCATGAGCCGAGCATTAACTCCGGTCCGGGAGCGGGGCCTGTTTTCCGGCAGCCTGGCCCTGTCGGTGGGGCTGCACGCCGCCCTGGCCGTCCTGGTGCTGCTGCTGGCCGGCGGGGGCCCGCCGGCGCCGCCGCCGGTCTTGACCGTGAGCCTGGTAGCGCCGCCGGCGGCGCGCCCCGGCCCCGGGGGCTCCCCGGGTTCGGCCGGGGCCTCGGGCTCTCAAGCCGGGTCTCCCCAGAAGCCCGCCGCCGCGCCCGCGGCTACCCTGGCCCAACCGGCCCCCCCGCCGGCGAAGCCCCAACCCCAGCCGGCCCCCAAACGGGCCGCCCGGCCCGTGCCGCGGCCGCAGCCGCAGCCCCAGCAGGCTCCGACGCCCCCGCCGCCCGT
>CAZLRL010000177.1:0-6225 GCA_964561645.1 uncultured Desulfobacterales bacterium | reverse complement strand
AAAAGGCGGGAGGTTTTCGCCTCCCGCCTTTCCGTTAGTTCATGGTTATAGTCGCGCGGTTACCGGGCCGCGGCCTTGGCAAGCTTCTCCTTCTGGGACATGCAATTCCGGCAAAAAGGTGTTTCCGGCATAACTTCCAGGCGCCGGGGCTCAATAGCCTGGCCGCAGGCTTCGCAAATGCCGTAGGTGTGGTTTTCGATCCGCTGCAGGGCTTCTTCGATGGCCTCCAGTTCCAGGCGCTTGGGGCCCAGGAGCGAGAGGTGCGTTTCGGCCAAATGACTGACCGAGGCCTGATCCTCTTCGTCGCGGGCGGTGGCCAGCATTTCCTGGTAGCCATCGCCGATATGGCTTTTAAGCCGGTCCTTAACCTCTTGCCAGAGACGTTGCTTCTGCTCCAGGAGTCGTTCCTTCACCTCGGCTAATTTCTCTGGACTTATCTTTGGCATGCTTGCTCCTCGCAAGAGTCAACAAGCGGGGCTCAATGAGCCCCGCCTTTGGTTTACTCCAGGAAATCCTCCAACGCCGCTTTGCGGGTCGGGTGTTTGAGGCGTTTGAGGGCCTTCTTTTCGATCTGCCGGATGCGCTCCCGGGAGACCTTGAAGGTCCGTCCGATTTCCTCCAGGGTATGCTCCACTTCGTCGCCGATGCCGAAGCGCATCTTCATGATCTTCTCTTCCCTTTGGGTCAGGGTGTTGAGAATAAACGAGGTTTTTTCCGTGAGCTCCGATTCCAGGATGTCCTCGAAGGGCGAAACCGCCTTGTCATTGCGGATGAAGTCCCCCAGCCGGTCCCCTTCGTCGCCCACCGGGGTTTCCAGACTGATGAGTTCGTCCGACAGATTGGTGACCATGAGGATTTTGTCCTCCGCCACACCGGAGCGCTCGGAGATTTCCTTCAAGCTGGGCTCCCGTCCCAACTCCTTCAAGAGGTCATAAAAAGCCCGGTAGCAACGATTGCGGATTTCCTGCAGATGCACCGGGATCCGGATGGTCCGGGTCTTGTCGTAGATAGCCCGGGTGATGGTCTGGCGAATCCACCAGGAAGCAAAGGTGCTCAGCCGGTAACCGGTGGTGTAATCGTACCGGGTCACCGCTTTCATGAGACCCAGGTTTCCTTCCTGAATGAGGTCGGAAAAGGTCAGGCCCCGGTGGAGATATTTCTTGGCGATACTCACCACCAGGCGCAGGTTGGCTTTGATCATCTTGTCCCGGGCCCGGTTGACCTCGGCCTCGGTGGCCCTGATCGCAGCCAACAGGTCCTTGATTTCCTGCTGATCCGGGTTTTGCTTCAGGATGCGTTGAATCACCTGATGAATCAGGCGGAACAGTTTTTCTTTGGCCTGAGCGCTCTTTTCAGGCGTCGCAAACCAATGTTGCACCTTCCTTTGCAGGTATTTTATCTCTTCCAGATCGGAAGAGCTGTTAAGCACCAGTTGCAGCACACCTTCCTGACCGTGTTTGATGATCCGCCCCAGGTCCCGCTCCTCTTCGGGAGACAGAATGGAATACCGGAGCATCTCACGGAAATACGCCGCCACCAAGCCCTCGTGCTCGGGGATTTCGTCGGCGTCCACAGATTCCTCCGCCTCGCCGTCGGGGGAATCATCCTCGGACCCATAAGAGCTCGGGCGCAGTTGATCCGTGACTTCCAACTCTTGGTCAGAATTGCTGGCGAAGTTCTTCCGGACGGTAAGGTTGTCCCCTTCCTCCCCCGGATTCAGCAGCGAAAACTGCTCATAGGACAGGAGAGAGTCTTCTCCGGTGAACTCCAAATATTTCTTAAAGTATTCTTTTTCCATAGGTTTTTTGTCCTGCCGGGCGTTTCCCAGCGAAAATTAAAAAACTGATTTTACGGTCTTTAATCTTTTTGTCAAGAGAAAAGTTCAAAAACCTTAAAAATCTTACAGAATTTAAGATAATTACACTTTTCCAGGATGTCAAGCGATCCGTTCCCCGGTTTGCTTGACCCCGAAGCTCCTTAACAGTATGATGTTACAAACCTTTTGAGGAGGCCTGCTTGTCCCACCGTTTCATCAACGAGCTGCGCGCCGGCGACACCCTGAAACAATTTTTTCTCCTTCGCCACGTGGAACGCCGCGTCACCAAAGGGGGTAAACCTTACCTTGATCTGGTCTTGGCTGACCAGAGTGGCACCATCAAGGGTAAGGTTTGGGAGGAGGCCTTGAAAAAATGCTCCGAACCTTTGGCAGTTTGCGATTTCGTGGCCGTAATCGGTGAGGTGGAAGCCTTTCAAGGAATTCTCCAAATCAACCTTACCTTTATCAATACGGTGGAGCGTCTCCGGGCCAAGGGACGAGCTCTGCCGGATTTTAATCAGGACATTCTCATCCCCGCTACCAGCCTTAATCGGGAGGAATTATGGGCCGATCTCCTGAATTTGGTGGAATCCCACATTCAATCCCCACTCAAGGAACTGGTCCTGGGTCTGCTCCACAAATATAAAACCCAATTTATGGAGTGGCCCGGCGCGGAATTTTATCACCATGCCTATCTGGGGGGCCTGCTGGAACACACCTGGTCCATGGCCCGCCACGCCCTGTACTCCCTGGAAGTGTATCCCGGGCTCAATAGCGATCTGGTGCTGGCCGGCACCATCCTCCATGACCTGGGCAAGATCAAGGAACTGGCCAATCCCCCCTGCCCCCAACGGTCGGTGCCCGGCCATTTGCTCGGCCACATCGTCCTGGGCTGGGACATGGTCCGGGAGGAGGCCAGGAGACAGGAATTCCCGGACGAACAGTTGTTGATGGCCCTGGAACATATCATCATTGCGCATCACGGCGCCGAAGAGTTCGGCTCGCCCATCACCCCCCGGACCCCGGAAGCCCTCCTGGTCTATTATCTGGATGAAATCGACTCCAAGCTGCACATGGTCCAGCGGCACCTGGAGGATGATTTCAGCGACGGTGATTTCACCTCTTTTCACCCCGCGCTGAAGCGCCGGTTCTATCGGGTTGCGGCTCTCCCGGAAAATTCCTCGGGAACTCTCCCCACAGACGACGATCCCTTCCCCCCAAAAAAATAAAAATTAACTTAATGTTTCCTTATGCTTAATTGACTTTAAGGAAAATGCTCTTAATTTATAGTTGGGCTGCATCGTACAGCCAATTTAGTATTCCAGGAGGGTGAAATGTTTAATAAAATCTTAGTCCCCCTCGACGGCTCAGAACTGGCGGCCAAAGTCCTCCCCACGGTCGTGGAATTGGCGAAAAACTTTAACTCTCAAGTAACCCTTTTTCATGCCTGCCACACTGAAGGCTTCGGGGTGGGGGAAGCTTCCCCCGGAGTCGCCAAAGCAGCGCCGGCCGAGGAAAAGAAGGCTTGTCAAGCCTTTCTCGGCCAGGCAGGCAATGACCTGAAGGGTCAGGGCGTCAACGTCGACTGGGTCTGTGACGAAGGGGTACCGGCCCGTCAGATCATCGGTTATGCCCAGAAGAATAACATGGACCTCATTTGCATGACCACCCACGGCAGGGGTGAAATTGCCTGGGTTCTGGGCAGCACCGCCGAAAGGGTAGTTAGTCACGCCACTGTTCCAGTCATGCTTGTCCGGGTTATGGAATTCAAGCCTCCGACCCTGAAAGAAGAGTATGTCACGCCGTTTTAAGGATTTTCCGGTTCACCTCTTTTCCGCTTGATTCCTGAATGCTGGGGGTCGGGCCTCTTGCCCGGCCCCTTGTTTTCTGACTATTCCTATCGGCTGTTTGTTAACTCCGGGAAAATTTTAGGCGTTTGCAACGGTGGCTTCCGAGAGGACGCTGCATAATCTCAATTGGGGGGGGATTTTCGACCATGCAACCCAACCCGGCCGCCGTCGCGTGTCAGAACGGCTTCATTATCCTTGAACGGGCCTTCTCCAAAGACGACAGCCATCTATCCATCGGCATCGCCAACCTGCACGCTGAAGTCCCCGAGATGGAAGCCAATAAAGACAAAATGCTCCGGGCCTTGGAGATCTTCAAGGCCAAAAAGGTCAACCTCGCCGTCTTTCCCGAGCTGTGCATTTCCGGATATTTCTGGGATGATGAACCGAAGTGTCGACGTTACATGGAGCAGGCGGTCATAGAGAATCAGGCCGACTGGATTGAGAAGAGCCTCAAACCTTGTCTCGATGACCAGTTAAAAGGCATTATTTTTAACACTCTCCGCCAGGGGCCTCACCATAAATATTTCAATACGACCTTCATCCTCAGTGAGGCTCATGATTATCGGAATCAGGCCGAAATTTACGATAAGATTTTCCTTCCCCCTTTGGAGGAGATTTTTACCCACTCAGGCAAAGATGACCGTCTCGTCGCGGAATCAAAATTTGGCAGGTTCGGCTTCTCCACCTGCTATGATGTTTTGTTTTCTCACTTGGTTTTGGAATATGCCAAGATTGACGAGGTTGATGCTATCATCCAGATCGCCTCCTGGAGATCCCTGGCTCGGCGGGATTACCCTGATATGAATGTGGGATCCGATACGTATTACGGCGATCTCTGGAATATGGTCCTGCCCGCGACCGCGGCCATGAATCAGGTGTGGATCATTGCTTGTAATGCAGTGGGCGAACACGGCATTTCCGGAGCTCATTTCTGGGGCGGCTCCGGCCTCTGGGCCCCATCGGGCCTGAAACTATTGCAGGCTTCCAACATCCATGAAGAACTGCTGATCATACATAATGTTGACATCAAGGGCCAAAAAGCCTTTGAAAAAGACGACTTTAATTATGCCTTTGATTTTTCCTCAGTTTATCGACCCATCGAGGGCAAACGGGCCTTCACCAGGGTGGAGGAATGATCTGTAAGGCAGTCACCGCGGCGAAACTGATCACAAACCGGCAGAGAATTGCAGATATCACCCGAGGTTCTTGTGGTAGATTGTGCTGGCTATTAACCCCCCGGGTTCAACAGAGCCGGCGATGCTGCCAGCAGGGCATTTCCCGGCGGAGGCGGGAGAGACGGTCGTGGTCGAGGTCGGCCAGGATGAACCCATCGCTATCCGGGGCCTGGGCCAGAATCACCCCCCAGGGGTCCACGATGAGGGAGCGGCCGTAGCTGCGGCGGCCCGGGGAGTGCCGGCCCCACTGGGCCGGGGCCACCACATAAGCCTGGTTCTCGATGGCCCGGGCCCGGAGCAGCACTTCCCAGTGGTCCCGGCCCGTGGCCAGGGTGAACGCGGCCGGCAGAAAGATGAGATCCGCGCCTTTTTCCACCAGGGCTCGGAACAACTCGGGGAAGCGCAGGTCGTAGCACACGGCAAGGCCCGCGGTGAAGGGGGTATCGGGGAGGGGTGCGGCCACCACTTCGCGGCCGGGGTGGATGAACCGGGACTCCTGATACGCAGGCCCGCCCGGCAGGTCCACGTCGAACAGGTGCATCTTGCGGTAGGCCGCCAATACTGCCCCATCTTTCCCCAACAGGACGCTGGTGTTGTGCGGGGGCTGGTTGGGTGCAGCGGCCTCGGGGAAGGAACCCAGCAGCAGAAAAATATCCAGTTCCCGGGCCAGCGCGCCGAATTCATCGACCAGGGGCCCGTTCAGGGGCTGGGCTGAAGGTGGATTTTTATCCTCCGGCCCCAGATAGGCAAAATGCTCCGGCAAGGCCGCGAGGTCGGCCCCCCGGTCTTTAGCCTGCCCGATGAGCTCCCGGGCCCGGCTGACATTGGCGGCCATATCGGCAGTGGAATTAAGCTGGATTGCCGCAACCCGCATGGCAAGAGTTCCTTGTAACTGATTATTGAGGGGAGGGCTGGAAGAACGCCGCTCCCCCGCCCTCCCTTCAAACTTCCCTCTCAACCCTCTTTATTAGTGCGTAGGGTGGGCTCTGCCCACCATAATCCTCAGAACAAAAAGCCCCCAATATCCAACTGAACCAACCCCTTAGGGTAAAGCCTGGCGGCACCGGCGTCTCGCCTGTGCCGGCGCAGGCTAAAGCCTGCGGCTACATTTTTACCATTACAATTTTGTCGATGTTTGCAAAAATCTTGCCGGACAACCATGCTCCCAAACCCCTTTATGGGTTGGCATGAGGCTTACAGCCCATGCTGCACGGGCAGGATGCCCGTGTTACCAGTAAAGGAGAGGTTTGAACGGCAAGATGATCGTCTTGTTCGCCACAGGCTGGAAGCCTGTGCTCCCGCTTTTTATACCAAGCTGCCGTCGACAAATAATTTTACTGTAGGGGCACGGCTTGCCGTGCCCAAGGCGCAGGCTTAGCCTCGC